>NZ_JBZAYE010000281.1:0-9092 GCF_058244205.1 Variovorax sp. 20P10.2.4 | reverse complement strand
GGCAGGGCGGCAAGCTGCGCTTCGACGGGCTGCCAGAGGGGGGCGTCGACCTGCTCTGGGCCAACATGGCGCTGCACATGGCGGCCGACCCCGAGGCGCTGATCGCGCACTGGCACCGGCAGGTCGCCACCGACGGCTTCCTGATGTTCTCGTGCTTCGGCCCCGACACCCTGCGCGAACTGCGCGCGCTGCATGCGCGCCTGGGCTGGCCGGCCGCGAGCCACGAGTTCACCGACATGCACGACTGGGGCGACATGCTGGTCCATGCCGGCTTCGCCGAGCCGGTGATGGACATGGAGCGCATCGTGCTGACCTGGGCCACGCCCGAGGCCGCGCTGGCCGAGCTGCGCACGCTCGGGCGCAACCTGCATCCGGCGCGTTTTCCGGCCCTGCGCGGCCGGGCCTGGCAGGCGGCCCTGCACAAGGCGCTGCCCGAACTCGCGCCGGCCGAAGGTGGCGAAGGTCGGATCGCGCTGACCTTCGAGATCATCTACGGCCATGCCTTCAAGCCGACCCCGCGGGTCTCGCTGTCGGCCGAGAGCGCGGTCTCGCTGCGCGAGATGCGCGAGATGCTGCAGCGCGGACGCCCATCCGCCCACTGAAGACCGTTGTAGCGCGGCCCGCGCGTGCCGCATTCGGTACACGGCCGCTGGTATCTACCCGCTACAATCCGCCGTTGCGTGAAACTCGTGGGTACATGCCCGCGATCGAGGTCCGTCGGAACCCGTGGAAGACAAGGGATCTGGCGGGCGCCGACTTACCGATTTGCTGAACTCGCCCGTGTCGAATTCCGTGTTTCGATTTGCCACTGTTTCAGGCCAGAACATCCACTGGTTTCTGAAGCGGAACTGCTCGGTGACGCCGAGCCAGCTCGGCTGGCTCTACGCTTCACTGTGCGTGGTATCGCTCGGTATCGGAACGGTCTTCTGGATGCACGGCGCGCCGCTCGTGTTGCCGTTCGCCTGGCTCGAACTGGCTGCCGTGGGGTTCGCGTTCATGGCCTACGCCCGGCATGCGACCGATGGCGAGAGGATCATGCTGCAGGCGGGCCGGCTCGTGGTCGAACTCGAGAACGGCGGGAGCTACGAGCGCACGGAATTTCTCCCGCACCGGGTGCGGATCGAGCCGCAGACCGGCGACCGATCGTTGATCGAGTTGTCGGGCCAGGGTCGATCGGTCAGGGTGGGGCGCTATGTACGGCCGGAGTTGAGGGCCGCACTGGCGCGCGAGATTCGGATGGCGTTGCGCGGCGCCTGAGGGGGCTCGCGCGGTGCTGCACGGTTGGGTTTGTTGAAAATTTGAAGAAACGTGAACACGATGAAGAGCATTTGGCGCAATAAGTTCATGCCGGCAATGCTGGCGGCCGGCGCGGCTTTCAGCGGCGCGGCGCACGCAGTCAACGATCTGCCCGGCGGCCCCTCGGTGCGCCAGTTGAATCTTCCGGTCGGTGTGACCAAGATTGCGCAGGAGCAGCACTTCCTGCACACGGTGATGATGATCATCTGCACGGTGATCTTCGTGGCCGTGTTCGCGGTCATGTTCTATTCGATCTGGAAGCACCGCAAGTCGGTGGGTCACAAGGCCGCCAACTTCCATGAATCGGTGGTGGTCGAAGTCATCTGGACCATCGTTCCCTTCCTGATCGTGATCGTGATGGCGCTGCCCGCCACCAAGGTGCTGGTGGCCCAGAAGGACACCACCAACGCCGACCTCACGATCAAGACCACCGGCTACCAGTGGAAGTGGGGCTACGACTACCTGAACGGCGAAGGCGAGGGCCTGGCCTTCATCTCCACGCTCGACAGCTCGCAGCGCGCGATGTCGGACGCCGGCGCCAAGGGCGCGATCCCCGACGACTACCTGTTCAAGGTCGACAACCCGCTGGTCGTGCCGGTGCAGAAGAAGGTTCGCATCATCACCACCGCCAACGACGTGATCCACGCCTTCGCGGTGCCGCAGCTCGGCATCAAGCAGGACGCGATCCCCGGCTTCGTGCGCGACACCTGGTTCCGCGCCGAGACCGTCGGCGACTACTACGGCCAGTGCCAGGAACTGTGCGGCAAGGAACACGCCTACATGCCGATCCACGTGAAGGTGGTCTCGGCCGCCGACTACACGACCTGGGTCGCCGCCAAGCGCAAGGAAGCCGCCGCCAAGCTCGACGACCCGACCAAGGTCTGGACCCTGCCCGACATGATGGCGCGCGGCGAGAAGGTCTACGCCGCCAACTGCGCGGCCTGCCACCAGGCCAACGGCAAGGGCGCGGGCCCGATCAAGGCGCTCGATGGCGACCCGAAGGTGCTCGACGCCGACCACAAGGTGCAGCTGATGGTGCTGCTCAACGGCCAGAACAACGGCGCGATGCCGTCGTGGAAGCAACTGAGCGACACCGACCTCGCGGCCGTCGCCACCTACACCAAGAACAGCTGGTCGAACAAGACGGGCCAGATCGTGCAGCCGGCCGAAGTCCTTGCCCTGCGCGGCAAGTGATCGGTTGACCGGAACAACACAGCGAACAGCGCCCAGCGACGAGATATTCAAGGAACGATGAAATGAGTGCAGTCCTCGACCCCCACGGTCACGCCCACGGCGACCACGCGCACGACGACCACCATGACCACCACGCGCCCACCGGCTGGCGCCGCTGGGTGTTCGCGACCAACCACAAGGACATCGGCACGCTCTACCTGCTGTTCAGCTTCACGATGCTGATGGTGGGCGGCGTGCTCGCGCTGCTGATCCGCGCCGAGCTGTTCCAGCCGGGCCTGCAGCTCGTGAACCCCGAGCTGTTCAACCAGTTCACCACCATGCACGGCCTGATCATGGTGTTCGGTGCGATCATGCCGGCCTTCGTGGGCTTCGCGAACTGGATGATCCCGCTGCAGATCGGCGCCTCGGACATGGCGTTCGCGCGCATGAACAACTTCAGCTTCTGGCTGCTGATTCCGGCGGCGCTGATGCTGGTCGGTTCGTTCTTCATGCCCGGCGGCGCACCGGCCGCGGGCTGGACGCTCTACGCGCCGCTCACGCTGCAGATGGGCCCCTCGATGGACGCCGGCATCTTCGCGATGCACATCATGGGCGCCTCGTCGATCATGGGTTCGATCAACATCATCGTGACCATCCTCAACATGCGCGCCCCCGGCATGACGCTGATGAAGATGCCGATGTTCTGCTGGACCTGGCTCATCACCGCCTACCTGCTGATCGCCGTGATGCCGGTGCTCGCCGGCGCCATCACGATGACGCTGACCGACCGCCACTTCGGCACCAGCTTCTTCAACCCCGCCGGCGGCGGCGACCCGGTGATGTACCAGCACATCTTCTGGTTCTTCGGCCACCCCGAGGTCTACATCATGATCTTGCCGGCCTTCGGCATCATCAGCCAGATCGTGCCGGCCTTCGCGCGCAAGAAGCTGTTCGGCTACGCCTCGATGGTGTACGCCACCTCGTCGATCGCGATCCTGTCGTTCATCGTCTGGGCGCACCACATGTTCACGACCGGCATGCCGGTCACGGGCCAGCTGTTCTTCATGTACGCGACCATGCTGATCGCGGTGCCGACGGCCGTGAAGATCTTCAACTGGATCGCGACCATGTGGCAGGGCTCGATGACTTTCGAGACGCCGATGCTGTTCGCTGTGGGCTTCATCTTCGTGTTCACGATGGGCGGCTTCACCGGCCTGATCCTCGCGATCGCGCCGATCGACATCCAGCTGCAGGACACCTACTACGTGGTGGCCCACTTCCACTACGTGCTGGTGGCCGGCTCGCTGTACGCCATGTTCGCGGGCTACTACTACTGGGCGCCCAAGTGGACCGGCGTGATGTACAACGAAACGCGCGGCAAGATCCACTTCTGGTGGTCGCTGATCTCGTTCAACGTCACCTTCTTCCCGATGCACTTCCTGGGCCTGGCGGGCATGCCGCGCCGCTATGCCGACTACCCGATGCAGTTCGCCGACTTCAACGCGGTGGCATCGGTTGGCGCCTTCGCCTTCGGCCTCGCCCAGGTGTACTTCTTCTTCTTCGTCGTGCTGCCGACCATGCTCGGCAAGGGCGAGAAGGCGCCGCAGAAGCCGTGGGAAGCCGCCGAAGGCCTCGAGTGGGAAGTGCCGTCGCCGGCGCCGTTCCACACCTTCGAGACGCCGCCCAAGCTCGACGCGACCGCCACCAAGGTGATCGGCTGAGCGCCGCATTGCCCCACGCATCCCCGACGATCGAGACCGCCACGCGATGACGCCCGAACAGAGAAGAAACAACCGCCGCATGGGGCTGACGCTGGCCTCGATCGCGCTGATCTTCTTCGTCGGCTTCGTCGTGCGCATGGTCTGGTTCAGCGGCCGCTGACGCGGTCTTTGCAAGCCTCAAGGCACAGGAGCACACGCACATGAGCCTCGGTCAACGCATCCGGCGCGCCAATGTCCAGATGGTCGGCAAGCTGGCCGTGGTCGCCTGCGGCATGTTCGCCTTCGGCTATGCGCTGGTGCCGCTGTACCGCGCCATCTGCGAGATGACCGGCATCAACATCCTCGCGCTCTCCGAGCTCGAGGTGCCGGGCGGCGCGAGCGGCGGCAAGAACGTGCGCGTGCCCGACAACACGCAGGTCGACATGACCCGCACCATCAAGGTCGAGTTCGACTCCAACGTGCGCGGCGGCCTCTGGGACTTCAAGCCGGCCGAGCGCACGATGGAAGTGCACCCGGGCGAGCTCAACACGGTCATGTACGAGTTCCAGAACGTGCAAAACCGCCGCATGGCCGCGCAGGCCATCCCGAGCTACGCACCGCAGCAGGCCGCGCCCTATTTCAACAAGCTCGAGTGCTTCTGCTTCAACCAGTACACGCTCGACGCGGGCGAGAAGAAGCAGTGGCCGGTCGCCTTCGTGATCGACCCCAAGATCTCGAAGGACGTGAAGACGATCACCTTGTCGTACACCTTCTTCGAGGTCGGCGGCAAGACGCCCGCGGCGCCGGTCGCCGTCGCGCCCACCACCGCCGCCGAGCCGCGTTCGTGATGGTCGATTCGCCGCCCACACCCGGAACGCCGCGCAAGGGTTCGCTGCTCGCGACCCTCAAGGCGGTGGCCTGGTCGTTCTTCGGCATCCGCAAGAAGAGCGCCTACCAGGACGACCTGGCCAAGCTGAACCCGCTGCACATCATCGCGGTCGCCTTCGTCATGGTGATCGCGTTCATCGTCGGCCTCGTGCTGGTGGTGCGCTTCGTGGTCGCGCCCTGAGCCCCGAGCGAACGAACCCACGCTACCCAGAACCCATCGAATCGAGAGAAGAAAGAAAGCCAGGAGCTGATATGAGTTCAACCACCCACGGCACCACGCCTTACTACTTCGTGCCAGGACCCTCGGCCTACCCGGTCGTGTCCGCCATCGGCCTGTTCTTCGTGATCCTCGGCGCGGGGCAGTGGATCAACGGCCACCAGTGGGGTGCGTGGTCGCTGCTGCTGGGCATGCTGATCTGGCTCGGCACGCTGTTCGTGTGGTTCCGCGCCGCCATCGGCGAGAGCGAGAGCGGCCAGTACGGCCACAAGATCGACCTCTCGTACCGCTGGAGCATGAGCTGGTTCATCTTCTCCGAGGTGATGTTCTTCGGCGCCTTCTTCACCGCGCTGTGGTGGGCCCGCACCCATGCGCTGCCGAACCTCGGCAGCCTGGACAACGCCCTGCTGTGGCCCGACTTCAAGGCCGTGTGGCCCAGCGTCGCGGCCGGCGTGACCGGTTCGCCGGCCGGCATCGTCGAGCCGTTCCAGACCGTCGGCCCGTTCTGGCTGCCCACGATCAACACCGCGCTGCTGCTGAGCTCGGGCGTGACCCTGACCATCGCCCACCACGCGCTGCGTGCCGGCCATCGTGCGCAGACCATCCGCTTCATGTGGCTCACCGTGCTGCTCGGCGTGATCTTCCTGGGCGTGCAGGGCTACGAGTACTACCACCTGTACACCGAACTGAACCTCAAGCTCAGCTCGGGCACCTACGGTTCGACCTTCTTCATGCTGACCGGCTTCCACGGCCTGCACGTGTTCATCGGCATGCTGATGCTGCTGTTCATCACGCTGCGCCTGCAGAAGGGCCACTTCACGCCCGAGCGCCACTTCGGCTTCGAAGGCGCTGCCTGGTACTGGCACTTCGTCGACGTGGTGTGGCTCGGCCTCTACATGCTGGTCTATTGGCTTTGAGCGAAGCACCTCGCGGCATTCCACAAAAAAGGCGCCGTCAGGCGCCTTTTTCATGGTTCTCGTGGAACGAGCACCACCTACTTGCCGAGAGGGAGCCCGGTGGGCTGGATGTAGCCCAGTTTCCAGGCCAGCAGCATGCAGAGGAACAAAAGGACCGAGAGGCCGATCCGAAAGGTGAGCGCGCGCGCCATGCCGCCGCTCTTGGCGCGCCCGTTGCGACCGTCCTTCAACATGTAGAAGAGCGCGAAAGCCAGGCTCGCGAAGATGCCCACGAACAACAGGGCAACGAAGTATTTCATGACCCGCATTATCGGCCGCCTGCCACCCGCGTTCCAGTGACTCCCGACCCCCTGAACCCGCCTCCCGGCCGCGCGCCGGACACCGCCTCCTCCCGCCAGCGCAGCGACCGCGGCTGGACCTGGGCCCGCTTCTGGCTGATGACCATCGCCGCGCTGGTCACCGTCTCCTCGACCATCTCGCTGGGCCGCTGGCAGCTCTCGCGCGCGGCGCAGAAGGAGGCGCTGCAGGCCGAGATCGACGGCCAGAAGCTCAAGCCGCCGCTCGAGCAGGCCGACTTCCTCGCGCTCGAGCGGCCGGCCGAGATGCTGCACCGCCCCGTGCACCTGCGCGGGCTGTGGCTCGCGGCGCAGTCGGTCTACCTCGACAACCGCCAGATGCATGGCGTGCCCGGCTTCTACGTGCTGACGCCGCTCGCGCTCGAGGGCAGCAACCAGACGGTGATGGTGCAGCGCGGCTGGATCCAGCGCAATTTCAACGACCGCACGCAGCTGAGCGCGGTCGAGACGCCGGCCGGCCTCGTCGACGTGACCGGCCTGATCGAGCCGCCGCCGGGCCACCTGCTCGAGCTCGGCAAGCCCGCCGCGCCGGCCTCGGCACCGGCTGGCGAGGGGTCTTCGCCCATCCGGCAGAATCTCGACCTCGAAGGCTTCCGTGCCGAAACGCAACTGCCGCTGCGCACCGACGTGTCGCTGCAGCAGACCGGGCCTGCTTCCGAGGGCCTGCAGCGCGATTGGCCGGCGCCCGCGCTGGGCCTGGAGAAACACTATGGCTATGCATTCCAGTGGTTCGGCCTGTCGGCCCTCGTGGTGATCCTCTATGTCTGGTTCCAATTCATTGCCCCCCTCCGGCGCTCGCGCCGCGCACGCCGCGATGCAGTCCGCTGACGAGCCGCTGGGGCTGACCGTGCACTCGATGCCGTCGCCGACCCAGGCGCTCGACGGCGCGGAGGGCCGCCGCACGGTCGTCGGGCGCTGGAAGATGATCGCCGTGATGCTGATGTGCGCGGCGCCCGTGATCGCCTCGTACTTCACCTACTACGTGATCCGGCCCGAAGGCCGCAGCGTCTACGGCCAGCTGATCGACCCGCAGCACGAGATGCCCGCGCTGACCGCGGCCGACCGTGCGGGCGCGCCGGTCAGCCTGCAGACGCTCAAGGGCCAGTGGCTGCTGGTGGCCGTGGGCAACGCCGCCTGCGACGCGCTGTGCGAGCAGCAGCTCTACCTGCAGCGCCAGCTGCGCGAGGTGCTGGGCCGCGAGAAGGACCGGCTCGACCGCGTCTGGCTGGTCAGCGATGCCGCGCCCGTGCCCGAGCGCCTCGAGAACGGCCTGCGCGGCGCCACCGTGCTGCGCCTGCCGCCCGAGCAGCTCGCCAGGTGGTTCACGCCCGAAGCCGGTCACACGCTGGCCGAGCACCTGTTCGTGGTCGACCCGATGGGCAACTTCATGATGCGCTTCCCCGCGCGCATGGATGCCAAGGGCGCGGGCCGCGCCAAGCGCGACCTCGACCGCCTGCTGCGCGCCTCCGCCTCGTGGGACGAGCCGGGCCGCTGAGCGCGACGCACGACGACGAAGACGCACGACGCTTTCAATCAAGATGGACTCCAGCTCGCTCTACGACCTCACGCCGATCGCCTGGCTGCTGGCGGCCGGCGCGCTGATCGCGCTCGGGCCGCTGGTCTGGGTGTGGCGGCGCAACGCGGGAGCCGGCCCGGCGCGGCGGCTGCATGCGCTGACCGTGCTCACCCTGTTCCTGACCTTCGACCTCACGCTGTTCGGCGCCTTCACGCGCCTCACCGATTCGGGCCTGGGCTGCCCCGACTGGCCCGGTTGCTACGGCAACGCGAGCCCGGTCGGCGCGCGCCACGAGATCGCGATGGCGCAGGCCGCGCAGCCCACCGGCCCGGTGACGCACAGCAAGGCCTGGGTCGAGATGGTCCACCGCTACCTCGCCACCGGCGTCGGCGCGCTGATCACCGTGCTCGCGATCGCGACCTGGGTGGTGCGCGCGCGGCAGCGCAAGCAGGCGAGGGCTGCGCCGTCCTCGGCGCGGCAAGCTGGCGACCATGCCGCGCTCAGCGCCTGGTGGCCCGCGGCCACGCTGGTCTGGGTTTGCCTGCAGGGGGCCTTCGGCGCGCTCACCGTCACCTGGAAGCTCTTTCCCGCCATCGTCACGCTGCACCTGCTGGGCGCCGTGGTGCTGCTCGCGCTGCTGTGCATCCAGGCCGTGCGCTACCGCCAGGTGGCCGCGCAGCGTCTGCCCACGCCGGTGTCGCCAGCGCTGCGCAACGGGCTGATCGCGACCTCGGTGCTGCTGGTGCTGCAGATCGCGCTCGGCGGCTGGGTCAGCACCAACTACGCGGTGCTCGCGTGCACCCAGTTCCCGATCTGCCAGGACAGCTGGTGGCCGCCGATGAATTTCGCGCAGGGCTTCGAGATCTGGCGCCACCTCGGCGTGACCGGCGAGGGCGTGCCGCTCGATTTCGCGGCGCTCACCGCCATCCACTACGCGCACCGGCTGCTGGCGTATCTCGTGTTCGTCGCGCTCGGCCTGCTGGCCTGGCGCATGCGCCGCATCGACAGCCTGCGGCCGCAGGCCGGCTG
>NZ_JBZAYE010000280.1:0-9101 GCF_058244205.1 Variovorax sp. 20P10.2.4 | reverse complement strand
GAGCCGGCGCCGCCCGCGCCCGCCGCGATGTCGCTCGACCAGCAGGCCGAGAAGCAGGCGGGCGAGGGTGCGCCGCTGCAGCGCTACCTCGCGATCCGCCAGGACCTCAACGTCGAGGTCGCGCCCGACCAGCTCGCCGAATCCTGGGGCAAGGTGCGCGACCTCTGCGGCACCCTGCGCTGCGAGCTGCTGTCGTCCTCGCTGCTGCGCGAGACGCCGCAGCAGGCCGGCAACGCCACGCTCGAGATGCGCGTGGAGCCGGCCGACGTCGAGAAGCTGCTGGCCGGCCTCGCGGGCGTGGCGAAGGTGGTGGCGCACAACACCGCGAGCGAGGACAAGACCGCCGAGGTGATCGACGTCGAGGCGCGCATCAAGAACCGCACCGAGTTCCGCGACAGCCTGCGCGTCATGCTGCGCGACACCACCACCAAGCGCACCATGGCCGACCTGCTGCAGATCCAGCGCACGCTGGCCGACACCCAGGCCGAGCTCGATGCCTCGGCGACGCAGCGCAAGGTGCTGCAGCAGCAGACCAGCAAGCAGCACATCCAGATCCAGTTCACCACCGTGCGCGCGCTGGTCGGCGGCGGCGAGAGCTACAACCCGATGACGCAGGCCCTGCGCAACGCGGGCCGCGTGCTGGCCGAGAGCGTGGGCAGCCTGATCACCTTCGTGGCGGCGGTGCTGCCGTGGCTGCTGTTGCTGGTGCCCGTGCTGTGGGGCGTGCGCCGGCTGTGGCTGCGCCGGCGCCAGGCCAGGGCCGCCTGAGGCGGCGGCACCGGCGCGAGGGAAGCGAGGGTGGGCGGGCGGCCGTTCAGCCGACCACCACTTCGCTGATCTGCATCACCGGCGCGATGTCGGTGTAGTTCCTCACATCGCCGAGGATCTCCTTGGCATGCGGGCCGAAGGCGCCCTGGAAGGCCTCGACGGAATCGCAGAACACGTGGCACATGCCGATGTAGGTGGGCTTGGCGCCGGGTGCGCCGCCGGCCAGGCCCTTGTCGATGGTGTAGGACTTGCAGGCATCGCCCATGCGCGCCTTCAACAGGGGCATGTGCTTGTCGCGGTAGTAGTCGTGGTCGAAGCGGGCGCCTTCGGTGTAGGGGTACATCACACTGACTTTGATCATGGGTAGGGTCTCCGGATTGAACGATCGAGCATAGGAGATGGCGCATGGGCACACAAGGCGTGGGCTGTCGCCATCGGTACGACCCCTGGACCCACTGAGTGACGCAACCATGACACCCGAACTGCAGGCCCTGAAGGACAAGACCCTCGCGAGCATGGTCGACTACATGCGCAACGACGAGGAAGACGCGGACCACGATCCCGAATTCGACCCCGGCTACACGCAGGCCGAGGTCGACCGCTGCGCCGAGATCGTCGACGAGTACCTCGCGACGCTGGCGGCGATCGACGAGGCCTCGGAGGCGAAGCGCGACGCCGCGATCCTCGCGGCCGTCGAGCGCGTGGTGCTGCAGCTCAACCGCCTCAACGAGGACAGCGAGGGCAGCCTGATCGAGACCGACCAGCGCGAGGATCTGTGCGAGCTGATCATCGCGGCCGCGAGCCATGCGGGCCTGGAAACCGAGGGCGAGGACATCACCGAGGAATGGCGCGAGTGGTGAGGAGGGCCGCCTCGGCGACCGCCGCCGTCGCCGTGGGCCTCTAAGATTCGCCCATGCGAATCACCGTCTACCTCACCGACAACCGTCCCGACCCCTGGATCGAAGGCCTGAAGGCCGAACTGCCCGACGCCGAGATCGAGGCCTGGCGCCCCGGCGCGCCGCAGGCCGACCATGCGGTCGTGTGGGCGCCGCCGCAGCAGTTCATCGACGAGCAGCCCGCGCTGCGCGGCATCTTCAACATCGGCGCCGGCGTCGACGCGCTGCTCAAGCTCCGGATTCCAACCGGCACGCGCATCGTGCGGCTCGACGACGCGGGCATGTCGGTGCAGATGGCCGAGTACGTGTGCCACACGTTGATCCGTCACTTCCGCGAGTTCGATGCCTACGAGGCCGATGCGCGCGAAGGCAAGTGGAGCTACCGCCGGCCCAAGGCGCGCAGCGACTTCCCGGTCGGCATCATGGGCCTGGGCGTGCTCGGCGAACGGGTCGCGAAGGCGGTGGCGCAGTTCGAGTTCCCGGTGCTGGGCTGGAGCCGCTCGCCCAAGCAGATCGAGGGCGTGCGTGTGTTCAGCGGCGAGGCGCAGTTCGACGAGTTCCTGTCGTCCACGCGCGTGCTGGTCAACCTGCTGCCGCTGACCGAGGCCACGCGCGGCATCCTCAACCGCGAAACGCTCGGCAAGCTGCGGCCCGAGGGCTACCTGATCAGCATCGCGCGCGGCGCGCACCTGGTCGAGGACGACCTGATCCCGCTGATCGATGGCGGCCAGCTCGCGGGCGCCACGCTCGACGTGTTCCAGGTCGAGCCGCTGCCGGCCGACCATGCCTTCTGGCGCCATCCCAAGATCGTCGTGACCCCGCACGGCTCGGCGCGCACGCTGCGCGAGGAATCGATCGCGCAGATCGCCGGGAAGATCCGCGCGATGGAGCAGGGGCTGCCGGTCGCGGGCGTGGTCGACCCGGTGCGCGGCTACTGAGCCAACGCGTCCTTCCGTCGCCCGCCGGAATGCGCCGCGGGCAGGGGAAACCCTGAAACAATAGTTTTTCACAAGTATGAAAATCTTTTCATGACTGTGAAAACTGCCTTCCGGGTGATCGAGATCGTCGAGCTCTTCGCCCGCGAGAAGCAGCCGCTCGCGCTCTCGGAGATGGCGCGCCTGCTCGACATGCCGGTGTCGAGCTGCCTGGGCCTGATCCGCACGCTCGAGGAGCAGGGCTACATGTACGAGACCGGCCGGCGCCAGGGCTACTACCCGACCGGCCGGCTGCTCGCGATGGCGCAGGTCATCGCGGCCCACGACCCGGTGCTCGACCGCGTGAAGGCCACGCTCGAGGAGCTGCGCGACGCGGCGCGCGAGACGGTGGTGTTCGGCAAGTTCCGCGACGCGGGCCAGGTGGTCTACCTCGAGGTGCTGAGCGCGCCGCAGAGCATCCGCTACACGGCCGAGTCGGGCGAGACGCGCCCGGTCTACGCCAACTCCATCGGCCGCGCGCTGCTGTCCACGCTGGCGCCCGACGCGCGCCGCCTGCTGCTCGAGGGCATGGCGCTGGCACCGCTGACCGAGGCCACGCTGACCACGGTCGAGGCGATCGAGGCCGAGCTGCAGCGCTCGGCCACGCGCGGCTGGTACGGCAACCTCGGCGAGAGCATTCCCGACCTGATCGGCCTGGCCTGGCCGCTGCGCATCGGCGGCGAGGCCTATGCGATCTCGGTCGCCGGCCCGCGCTACCGCATGGAGGCGCGCATCGAGGAGATCGCCGCGATGCTGCGCTCGGCCTGCCTCGCGATCGAACCCAAGACGGAGAACCCCCGATGACGACCGCCACCGCCCCCCGCTATTTCGTGCGCGAAGCCGAGATCGAGGGCTACCACCCCGCCAACCACACGGGCACGCTCAACAAGCGGCTGATCGGCCCCGAGACCGTGGGCGCGAAGCAGCTCGAAGTGCTGGTGGGCCACATCCAGAAGGGCAAGGGCGCGCTGCCGCATGCGCACCCGGGCATCGAGCAGGTCTGCTACCTGCTCGAGGGCCGTGCAGTGGCCGAGGTCGGCGGTCAGCGGCAGGAGCTGCACCCGGGCGACAGCTGTTTCTTTCCGGCCGACGCGATGCACACCTTCACGGTGGTGAGCGACGAGCCGGTACGCGTGCTGGTGATCTACAGCCCGCCCTACGAGGAATCGCCGGAGCGCGTGATCCGGCCCTGACCACAACCACCCGGAGACAACCACCATGCAGACGAAGAACGCGACAGAACCGGTCGCGGTGGCGCAGCGCCGCCGTTTCATTGCCATCGGCGCCGCCGCCGGCCTCGTGGGCGCCGCGCCCTGGGCCTTCGCGCAGGACGGCTATCCGAAGCAGCCGATCAAGATGATCGTGCCCTTCGCGGCCGGCAGCGGCACCGACGCGGTGGCGCGCATCACGGCGCAGATGCTCGGCGAGGCGCTCAAGGGCTCGGTGATCGTCGACAACCGCGCGGGCGCCAACGGCGTGATCGCGGCCGAACTCGTGGCCAAGGCCCCGCCCGACGGCTACACGCTGTTCATGACCACCAACACCACGCACTCGGCCAACCCGAGCCTGATGAAGTCGCTGCCCTACGACCCGGTGAAGGACTTCGCGCCCGTGAGCCGCATGGGCAACCTGCCGTTCATGCTGGTGGTCAACAACGAGCTGCCCGTGAAGAACGTGGCCGAGCTGCTGGCCTGGGGCCGCGCGCATCCGGGCAAGCTCAGCTACGCGAGCGGCAACAGCACCGGCATCGTGAGCGGCGCCACGCTCTCGCGCATGAGCGGCGTGCCGATGCTGCACGTGCCCTACAAGAGCACGCCGCCGGCCATCGCCGACCTGATCGGCGGGCAGGTGTCGATGATGGTGGTCGACCTCGCGGCCGGCCTGGCGACGGTGAAGGCCGGCAAGATGCGCGCGATCGCGGTCACCACGCAGGAGCGCACCCAGCTCTTTCCCGAGCTGCCGCCGCTGGCCGACACGCCCGAGCTCAAGGGCTTCGACATCACCTCCTGGAACGGTGTGTTCGCGCCGGCCGGCACGCCGCGCGACGTGGTGCAGAAGCTCAACAAGGTGCTCGCGGCGATGGCCAACGGCGCGGCCTTCCGCGAGCGCGTGAGCAAGCTGGGCTTCGATGCCTTCGGCAGCACGCCCGAGGAACTGGGCGCGTTCACGGTGGCGGAACTCGCGAAGTGGAAGAAGCTGATCCAGGCCGCGGGGATCCAGCCCGAATGAGCGAGTCGCCCGCCGCCACCGGCCCGCTGCAGGGCATCCGCATCCTCGACCTCACGGCGGTGGTGATGGGGCCTTACGCCACGCAGACCCTCGGCGACCTCGGCGCCGACGTGATCAAGGTCGAGCCGCCCGGCGGCGACAACCTGCGCGCCGTCGGCCCGATGCGCCATGCGGGCATGGGCGCGATGGCGCTGCACCTCAACCGCAACAAGCGCTCGATCGTGCTCGACCTCAAGCAGCCCGAGGGCCGCGAAGCCTGCCTGCGGCTCGCGGCCGGCTGCGACGCGCTGATCTACAACACGCGGCCGCAGGCGATGGCGCGGCTCGGCCTGGGCTACGAGGCGGTGGCCGCCGTCAATCCGAAGATCGTCTACCTCGGCGCCTTCGGCTATGGAGAAGACGGCCCCTATGCCGGCAAGCCCGCCTACGACGACCTGATCCAGGGCGCGGCCGGCGTGGCCTCGCTGTTCGCGCAGCAAAGCGGCGGCGAGCCGCGCTACGCGCCCGTGACCCTGGCCGACCGCGCGGTGGGCCTGCAGGCCGCGATCGCGCTGCTCGCGGCGGTGCTGCATGCGCAGCGAACGGGTCGCGGCCAGGCGGTCGAGGTGCCGATGTTCGAGGCGCTGTCGCAGTTCGTGATGGGCGACCACCTCGGCGGCCACAGCTTCGAGCCGCCGCTGGGCCCCACCGGCTACGCGCGCCTGTTGGCCGTGCACCGCAAGCCCTACGCCACGGCCGACGGCCACCTCGGCGTGCTGATCTACAACGACAAGCACTGGCAGGCCTTCTTCGCATTGATCGGCCGGCCCGAGCTGCGCGACTCGCCGATGTTCGGCACCCACACCGCGCGCGCCGCGAACATCGGCGCGGTCTATGCGTTCGTGGCCGAGGTGATGGCCACGCGCGGCAGCGAGGAATGGATCGCGCTGCTCGAGGCGGCCGACATCCCGGTCGCGCGGCTGCACAGCACCGAGAGCCTGCTCGACGATCCGCACCTGCGTGCCGTCGGCTTCTTCCCCGAGCTCGACCATCCGAGCGAGGGCCGCATCCGCACGCTCGCGCCGGTCGGCCGCTACGGCGCCACGCCGGCCTCGATCCGCCGCCCGGCGCCGCGCATCGGCGAGCAGAGCGTGGAGCTGCTGCGCGAGGCCGGCTATGCCGAGGACGAGATCGACCGACTGCTCGCGCGCGGCGTCACCCTGCAACCGCAATCGCAACCGGATGTCGCGAAGGACAGCGAATGAATTTCTCCCTCGACGAAGACCAGCGCTCGCTGGTCGCGGCCATCGAACGGCTGTGCGAAGACTTCCCCGCCGAGTACTGGCGCGAGCACGACGACCGCGCGGAGTTTCCGCACGAGTTCCACCGCGCCGTGGCCGCGAGCGGTTGGCTCGGCATCGCCATGCCCGAGGCACAGGGCGGCGCGGGCCTGGGCATCACCGAGGCGGCGCTGATGATGCGCGCCATCAGCGCCTCGGGCGCGGGCATGTCGGGCGCGTCGTCGGTGCACATGAACATCTTCGGCCTCAATCCGGTGGTGGTGTTCGGCAGCGAGGCGCAGCGCCAGCGCTTCCTGCCGCCACTGATCGCGGGCCGCGAGAAGGCCTGCTTCGCCGTGACCGAGCCCGACGCGGGGCTCGACACCACGCGGCTGAAGACGCAGGCGCAGCGCCAGCCCGACGGCGGCTACCTGCTGCACGGGCGCAAGATCTGGATCTCGACCGCGCAGGTGGCCGACCGCATGCTGATCCTCGCGCGCACCACGCCGCTCGAGCAGGTGAAGAAGCCCACGCAGGGCCTCACGCTGTTCTACACCGCGCTCGACCGCGCCAAGGTCGAGGTGCGCGAGATCCACAAGCTGGGCCGCGCGGCGGTCGACTCGAACATGCTGTTCATCGACGGGCTCGAGGTGCCGGAGGAGGACCGCATCGGCGAGGAGGGCCGCGGCTTCGAGTACATCCTGCACGGGCTCAACCCCGAGCGCATCCTGATCGCGGCGGAAGCCATCGGCATCGGCCGCGCGGCACTGCGCATCGCCTCGCAGTACGCGCAGGAGCGCGTGGTGTTCGGCCGGCCGATCGGCCAGAACCAGGGCGTGGCGCATCCGCTCGCACGCGCCTGGGCCAACCTCGAGGCGGCCGACCTGATGATGCTCAAGGCCGCCACGCTCTACGACGCGGGCGAGCCCTGCGGCATCGAGGCCAATGCCGCCAAGTACCTCGCGGCCGAGGCCGCGCACGACGCCTGCCAGAACGCGGTGCTCACGCTCGGCGGCATGGGCTACGCGAAGGAATACCACGTCGAGCGGCTGCTGCGCGAGAGCTACATCCCGCGCATCGCCCCCGTGAGCCCGCAGATGATCCTGAACTTCATCGCCGAGAAGGCGCTCGGTCTGCCGAAGTCCTACTGAGCTCAGTCGACGCGGATGTTCTTCGCCTTCACGATGCGGCTGTAGATCTCCGCGTCGCGCCGCAGCGCGGCGGCCATCTCGGCCTGCGTGAGGCCCAGCGGCTCGCTGTTGAGTTCGCGGATGCGCTTCGCCAGATCGGGGTCCTTGCTGGCCTCGATCATCACGGCGTTGAAGCGCTGCTGGATCGCCGCCGGCGTCGCGGCCGGCGCCCACAGGCCGTGCCACGAGGTCATCGTGAGGCCCGGCACCACCTCGGCGAGCGTGGGCACCTCGGGCATGGCCGGATGCCGGCTCGGGCCCGAATAGGCCAGCGCCTGCACGCGGCCGCTGCTGATCAGCGGATAGCCGGTGGCGATCGGCTCCATCACCGTGTCGACCTGGCCGCCGATCACGTCGGCCACCGGGCTCGCGCGGTAGGGCACGTGCAGCATGTCGGTGCCGGTCTCGTCCTTGAGCCATTCCACGATCAGGTGCGAGGGGCTGCCCGCGCCGTAGGAGGCATGCGAGATCGAGCCCGGCTTCGCCTTCGCGGCGGCCAGCAGTTCCTTGATCGACTTCGCGGGCAGCTTCGGGCTCGCGATCAGCACCAGTCCCTGCCGCATCGTGGTGGCGACCGGCACCAGGTCCTTCTGCGGGTCGAAGGGCAGCTTGGCGTAGATGTAGGGGTTGATCGTGAACGCGGTCGAGAGGTTGTAGAGGAAGGTGTAGCCGTCGGGCGGCGCCTTGGCCACGGTGTCGGAGGCGAGGTTGCCGGCCGTGCCCGGCTTGTTGTCGATCACCACCGGCACGCCGAGCTGCTTGCCCATGTAGTCGCCGTAGAGCCGCGCGAAGATGTCCGGCGGCGTGCCGGGCGCGAAGCCCACCACGATGCGGATCGGCTTGCCGGGCCAGGCCGTGCCCTGGGCCAGGGCGAGGCTGCAGGCCAGGGCGAGGAAGAGGCCGGCCAGCCATTGGAATCGGGTACGCATGTCTGTCTCCTGTCGCGGGAGGTCCCGCTTTTTTTTAAATCGAACCGATCAATCGACCTGCGCGCCCGAGCGCTGCACCGCCTCGCCCCACTTGGCGATCTCGGTGCGCGCGAAGGCGTCGAGCTGGTCGGCATTCATCTCGGCCTGCTCGATGCCCTGCTGCGCGAGCTTCTCGCGCACCTCGGGCTGGGCCAGCACCTGGCGCGTGGCCTCGCGCAGCCGGTCGCGCTGCGCGGCGGGCATGCCGGCGGGCGCGTACAACATGAACCAGGCGACGAGGTCGAAATCCTTCACGCCCTGCTCCATCAGCGTGGGCACCTCGGGCGCGGCGGCGCTGCGCTTCGCGCCCGAGGCGCCGATCGCGCGCAGCTTGCCCGCGCGCACCTGCGGCAGCACCGCGGCCGGGTGATAGAACATGAACTGCACGTTGCCGGCCATCAGCTCGGTCATGGCCTGCGCGCCGTCGCGGTAGGGCACGTGCATGAAGCTCTTGCCGAGCCGCACGTTGAGCAGCTCGCCGGCCAGGTGGCCCGAGGTGCCGTTGCCGGCCGAGGCGAAGTTCACGTTGCCGCTCGCGTTGCCCAGGTCGGCCACGCGCTTCCACGGCGAGCCGGCGGGCACCACCAGCAGCGTGGGCGTGGCGCCGATGAAGCCCAGCGGCACGAAGTCGCGCAGCGGCTGGTAGCTCAGCCGCTTGTAGAGCGAGGGGTTGATGGCGTGCGTGCCCACCGTGCCCAGCAGCAGGGTCTGGCCGTCGGTGCCGGCGCGCGCGACCTGCTCGCTGCCGATGGCGCCGCCCGCGCCGGGCTTGTTCTCGACGATCGCGCCGGTGCCGAGCTGGCGGCCCAGCGCGTCG
>NZ_JBZAYE010000028.1:0-27782 GCF_058244205.1 Variovorax sp. 20P10.2.4 | reverse complement strand
GGCGGCTGCAGGCTCTGGTCAACGAGAACGGCCTGCGCTTCGAGTTCGTGCGCGACCGCGCCGACCGCATCGTGGAGGAACGCCGCGTGGGCGGCACGCGCGTGCGCATCGCCTACGACGCCAATGGCCGGCCCGTGACCATCACGCACTTTCCGGGCATCGGCGACGACGACCTGAAGCCGCGCGATGCCGGTGCACGGGGCGAGGCCCCGCCGCAGGGCGCGCAACCGCTGCGCACCGAGTTCGTTCGCGATGCCGTCGGCCGCCTGATCGAGAAGCGCACCGCGAGCCACCATTACCGCTATCGCTACGACCTGCGCGACCGCCTCGTCGAGGCGCTGAAGCTCGAGGTGACGGGTACTGGCGACGCCACCGCGTTGCAGCCGCTGCACCGCACGCGCTTCACCTACGACCTGCTCGGCGAACTGACGAGCGAGACCGCCATCGACGAGCGCACCGGCGAGCAACATGAACTGCGACACGAGCACGACGCGCTCGGCAACCGCACGCGCACCGTGCTGCCCGCGCTCGCGGGCGACCCCGACACCGTGCGCGCCTTGAACTACCTGCACTACGGCTCGGGCCACCTGCACCAGGTCAACGTCTCGCGCCAGCACGGCGATGCGCCGGCGCTGCACCAGCTCGTGAGCGACATCGAGCGCGACGACCTGCACCGCGAGATCGCGCGCAGCCAGGGTGCGCTGTCGACCCGCTTCGCGCTCGATCCGCTCGGGCGCCGCGCCGCCGCATGGTGTCGCCCCTCGTCGCTGGCCGCAGCCTTCACGCCCAACGACCCGGCCTGGCGCCAGGCCCTCGAGCGCGCCGGCACGCCCGAGGCCGGTGCGCTCGACGGTCTTGCGAAGGACTACGGCTACGACCCCGTCGGCGAGCTGCGCCGCGGCCGCCATTCGCTGCAGGGCGCCTTCGCCCACCGCTACGACGCCACCAGCCGCATCGAGGAGAGCGTGCGCATGCCCCTGGGCACGAGCGCGCAGGCGCCGCGCGGCGCCGCCAGCCACGAACGCTTTGCCTACGACCCCGCCGGCAACCTGCTCGATGCCTCGCTCGCGAACGAGGCCGCGCAGGGCGCCGTCGGCGGCCGGGTGCACGACAACCTCGTGCGCGTGTTCGAGGACAAGCGCTACAGCTACGACGGCCATGGCCGGCTCGTGCGCAAGCGCGCGGGCCGCCACACCCAGCAGCACTTCGAGTGGGACGACGAGAGTCGCCTCGTCGCCGTGCGCACCACGCGCCGCCCCGGCACCGAGCGCGCCACCACCCAGACCACCCGCTTCGACTACGACGCCCTGGGCCGCCGTGTCGCGCGCCACGACGCCTTCGGCAGCACGCGCTTCATCTGGGAGGGCATGCAGCTCATCGAGGAGCGGCGCGGCGCCCAGGTGCTGAGCTACGTCTACGAGCCCGGCAGCCACGCGCCCATGGCCCGGCTCGAGGAGCGCGCGCCTTCATCGAACGGGGAGGGCGCCGACGCGCACAACACGAGCCGCTGCGAGATCTGCCACTTCCACACCAACCAGGCCGGCCTGCCCGAGGAACTGAGTGGCCCCGACGGTACCCTGCGCTGGCGCGCCAGCTACCGCACCTGGGGCGCCACCGTGTCGGAGCACTGGGGGGCCAGCACCCTCGACGGCCGCCCCGTGCTGCGGGCGGCGGCGCATGGCGACGAGGGACACGCATCGCTGGCCGAGCAGAACCTGCGCTTTCAGGGCCAGTACCTCGACCGCGACACCGGCCTGCACTACAACACCTTCCGCTTCTACGATCCCGACATCGGCCGCTTCATCAGCCCCGATCCGATCGGGCTGGCGGGCGGGGCGAACCTGCATCTGTATGCGCCGAATCCGGTGTCGTGGATCGATCCGTGGGGGTGGAGCTTCATCGATGCCGTGAGTGGCGCCTCGGAGCGCACCGGCAAGAAGTTTCAGGGCGCCGAGATCTACAAGTTCACCGACAAGGCCAAGGTCGACGGCACCACCTTCAAGAAGGGCGATTACTACTACCTCGACAATCTGCACAAGGACCACTACGAGACTTTCTCGAAGAACAACGCGTCGAAGGGCGTGTTCAATCTGGACGGAACCAGGAATGAATCCAAAAGCAAGAAAGCCGCCAAGCGCACCGGACCCGGATGTTGAAGCCGCGCGCGAGAACCTGCGCAACAACAAGAACGACGAGGTCGAGGGCACCTTCTGCTACGCGCTGTTCGAGGACCGCGTGTTCGACGAGGCGCTGCTCGTGCCGCTCATCGCCGACATCGAGTGCGTGCTGGGCCAGGACGAGGTGAGCCCCGAGGACCGCCGGCTCGCGCACTGGGTGATGCTGGGCACGCTGCGCTGCCTGTTCTCGCACTTCGATGCGAACGATCTCTACAAGATCGAGAACCTCGATGCGGAGGTTTATGGGCGGTGGAGTGGGGACTACTTCGAGCGGTTTCGGGCGTTGATGTCGGGCTAACGCCCGGCGCGCATCGATTGGAGAACGGTTGGATGCGTATTGAACTGAAGGTGTCGCCTGACCTGCCGTCCCAGGTGATGCCGTACCGCTTCTACGACCCGAACGACGATGATGTGCGCGCGATCCTCATGGAGGCGTGCCATGAACTCGACGGATGGGCGGACTTCCTGATCTCGGGGCTGGGCCAAGAGCGATGGCCTGTGGATGTGGGCATCGATCTGTCCGTGTTTCTCGAGCAGTTGCCAGATGCGCTCAGAGCGATTGCAGCCCGCAAGAGTGCCGAGATCTATTTGTACGAGCAAGGCGTCGATCGATTGTTGAAGCTGGAGCCGAAGGGTGCGGGGTATGCCGTCCATTGCAGAAGCGGCATCGATTGGAGGCCCTGGCCGGCGGTCGAAGAGGTCGACAGTCTGAAGTTGGAGGGAATGCTGGTCGCCGTGCGTGACGAGTTCTTGAAAGCCCTCGAGCGGATGGCGCCTGCGCTGCGCTTGCATCCGTGGATCGTTGAATGGCAAGAGGCTTGCGGCACAGGAGCCTAGCAAGCCGCTGCGGCGCCACCAAAGCCTGCACGGCGGCAAGAACGACGAATAGCTACGTCTACACTCGATCCAAACAAAGCTCTCTACCGCCTGGGGACGGGCGAGAGCGACCCGCGCACCGTGCGGGCTTCCGCTAAATTTTCCGGAGGGACGGGAATGAGAGTAGTGAAGGCAAGGCAGGAGCTGGTCCATCGACTTCGGTTGAACGATGCCGCAGGGAGCGCACCTCCGAAGCAAGGGCTTGCGAAGTACCTGTCTCTGTTCGGCGAATATGTCGCTCGAAATCCGGTGGCGCTCGCCACGGCCGTGGCCCTCACTCTTGGCGGGGTGCTGCTCCTGGGATTCTTCCTGCGGATTGGCTTCATGCCGGATATTGATCTGGCTGGCTCCATGGCGTTGCTCTTTGCTGCGGCACTCGTCGGCATCGGCACCCTGATAGCGCTGATACTGGCCACTGTCCTGCCCGGCGTGAGCATGCGCTACCTGCTTGATGACGCCAAGATTCCAGTGAACTGGTCATCGGTGCTTGCTACGGCCGGGCCTGCGGTCTTGTCGATCACCCTTGCGGTCTTGTCGCCGTTGACGCTTGAGCCGGCTAAGAGACCGAGCATCTGGTTGATTTCCCTCGGGTGTTGGGCGATCGCGCCCATCTTGGGGATCAGCTTGATCTGGTTCGCTCAACGCCGTGCGACGCCATTTACCTGGCGTGCGCAACTTCAGAAGACGTGGCCCTTTTTCCTGTCCAGTGTCCTGTGGACCTTGGGGCTTTTTCAGGTTTTGCAGGCGGCCATTTACATGGGAGTGGACAGCCCTCATCCGCAGGTCCTCACGATCGTTCTTCTGACGGTCTGGCTTCTTCTGATCGGTGCGATCAATTTGTTCATGACGCGGATACCGCTGCGGGTATCGCTGATCGTTGGGCCCATCGCTGGGATTTTTAGCTTGGCTGTCTTGGCTCTCCTCACGAGCAGTTATTCGACGGTGTCGGCAACGACGATGAGGATGCTGGGCATCGGCGACATCCCCAGAGCCAACCTGCTGCTCACAGCCGATACGTGCCAAGCATTGAGCGCCGCACCGGACGCGCTGCATTGCGAACCCCTGCCCGACAAAGCGACGGCGGGAGTACTCAAGGACGTCACAATCCTTTCGCGCATCGGTTCGAATGTCGTTGTTGAAGGCCAGATTTCCAAACCAGATCCAACGCAACAGCGCCCACGTTTGATCCTTCGCAAGGAGTCCGTGATCGCGTGGACCATGCCCGGCACCAAGGGCCGCTGACCTAGCAACAACCGCGCAGACCCGCGCGTTCTTGCTCTTGTCACAGTCGCGCCACCGAATTCGACCAGCCCACAATTACTCACTTCCACGGGCTGGCCTTGCCCGCCTTCTCTTCCTACATTCCAAGGGGTCACGCCCCGCGCAAGCTCCCTTGGCAAGCGCGAAGGCGAGGCACAAAAGGCGACGGCCGAGGTGCGCTAACACCCCGGCCGTCTAACCAAGTGACGTGCATACACCTTGGAAGGAGCACACCAAATGGCCGTAGAGATTATGGCCAGCGCCCCCGCGTTCACTCCGCCCACCACGCCGGATGCATTCGATCTGCTCGAGAACAAGTTGTCCCAGCTGCATGCGCTGCTGAGCAGTTGCTACGGCATGGGCAGCGACTGGGTCGAGGAGATAGGCCCGAGGCGGCGCGACATGATGATGTGGATCGCCTCGGACCTCACGCGCGACGCCGAAGACCTGCTGCAGGAGGTGGCGCTTCAGGTGCTGCGCGGTCCAGGCGTGCTCAGCAGCCCAGGCGCTGCTTGATCTCGCGCAAGCGCAGCGAGTGGGCCGAGAGAAATTCCGGCCCCGAATCTTCTTTGGATGCGCCGCGATAGCTGATCGGCCCGATGTCGTCGTTCGACGCGCGCGGCCCCGTGTTGCAGGCCGGCGAGCAGTAGCGGCAGCCGTTGACCTGCCGATAGAACGCCCGCGCCGTCTGCATCGCTGAACGGCAGTCCTCGTGCCAGTCGAGCGACAGCGTGTTCACCGGATGCGGCCAAAAAATGCACCCCTGTGCGTGTACCTCATGGTCGCCATTGAGTTGTGCGGTCTTGTTGACGCAGTACTGTGGCATTTCGATCCTCTTGGCCCCTTTGCTTGGGGAGGATCGTAGGAGGGCGAGGCGGGGAAGTGAACGTCACTCCGGGTGATTGACATTTGTGGCCCGCTTCCATACGGGTCAAGCAAACGCCTTCAGTGTCCGGAAATTCGAGATCTAAAGTATTCAGTCGTCTCAGCGTCGCTGCAGTAGATGTAGCAGCCCTTCATGCCACGCGTCATGAGCGTACGGTAGGTGTTCTTGATGATCAGAGCAGCCAAGGCCTTGGCCTTTTCGGGCGTGGCCTTCACCTGTGTCTTGTAGCCGCGCAACGTCTTGTCGCGACGGTCCCGCGCTTCAGGCACGGTGACGACTTCGCCATCTCGCACGATGAGATCGGGGCCGATGATCACGCCGATGTATTCGACTTCGAGGCCTTGGCAGGTATGGATGCAGCCGACTTCGTTGATCGAGTTGGGCGCGACGATCCACAAGCTGCCATCGACATCCAGGTTCCAGCGCCTGCGGTAGTCCGAGCCGATCATGATGTCGAAGGATTGCGGACTCTTCTTGCTGGTCCAAGGCCAGCAATAGCCGGCAACTACGCGGGCGGCATTTGTCGAGTTCTTTTGCTCGATGGCGGCGTGGAGCGCGCCGGGTGTGTCGAAGACACGGAAGTCGAAGCTCGTATCCGTGAGCGTCTTGTTGGCGGTTTCGCGAACGTCGAGCGTGTTGTCGAGCCAAGCGATGTAGCCGTCCGATCCGCTGCACCTGAACTGAGAGGCTAGTTCGTGTTCGAGCAGCTCGGCACCCTTGCCGCCGCCGAAGCCGCGGATCGCTTCCTTGGTACCGATGTCGCTCAGCGCGACGCGCTGGTCTTCATCAATGAAGAATACGGTGTACTTCGCAGCGGCGACCAACTACCTACCGGTTTCGTCTCCAATGCAAGGATCTTCCTGGCCGACCAGACATCGTTCTGCCAAAGCACCATAAGATCATTCTTGTACAGGGCTGTTTTTGTTTGGTCACACATGCCAGCTCTCATCGAAGCCAAAGTCCAACCAGAGCTATTTGGGGCCCCAGGTTAGAGATGAACAGAGCCCGCGATATGCGCAACTTGATCGCTCTGCGCGAAAGGCGGGATCGTTTTTGAACTGTGGGAGTGCGAGATCTGCATGCAGGACAGCTTGGCAGAAAAGCTGCGGAATTTCATGCGGAACTGAGGCGGAAACGCTTGCTGCGAGGCCACGCATCAAGTTGGCGCGACGAAGTTGCGATTACCATCACGTATCACTGTACATTTGCTAACGGCAAATGCCAATCGAGGATGGAAGTTTAATGCACGCTAAGCACGCAAGTCGCCAGCTACTTGACGGATCACCGTCTCTTCCAATCCGTTGGCGGGGCTTGCGCCGCCCTAAGGAGGACCGCCATGGCGAGCGATAAAAAAACTCATCCTGGACAAAAAGCCTCCGAGGAAACTGTAGAAGTCCCGTTGATCGATGAGAGGGAAGAGCTGGCTGCATGGCTTGGCGAAAAGGGCAATGAAGGCCACGTTGTCCGCACTAGGCTGAAAACGAGCGACCGCGTCATTGCGCGCGTGACCGACGGCATCTACCGGCAGCCCGCATCGGCACTGCGTGAACTGATTTCCAACGCTTGGGATGCCGACGCCAACCAGGTCACCGTCTTGACGGATGCGCCACGGTTTTCCCGGATTTACGTCCGGGACGATGGCGCCGGCATGTCGTACGAGACGCTATCACGGCTGGTTCATTCAATCGGCGGGAGCGCAAAACGCAGAGAAGAAGGACAAAAGCTTGGCGTTGCGTCCGAGGAAGATGCCGACCGTACACCGGGAGGGCGCCTCCTGATCGGAAAGATCGGAATCGGACTTTTCTCCGTTAGCCAGCTTGCAAGGCGCTTCCGGATCGTCACTAAAGTCCGAGGAAACGACTACCGGCTAATCGCCGAGGTTCGCATCCGTGCATATTCCGAAGATGGCGAGGACGACGCGGCTCGCGATGACGACGACAACTACGTCAGCGGGGATGTGCTGATTAGCCGCGAATATTCATCTGACTTGGCAGCCCACGGTACTGACATCATTCTGGACGAAGTGAAACCCCGCGTGCGCGACATGCTCCGCAGCGCAGACCGCTGGCAAGCACTGGACGAAAAAGAAAAGGCCGAAAAAGAGGGTGATCTAGATACCTTCTCCAGCATTCGCGTCGAGGAACCGAAATACCACACCGGATGGATCGAGCACTTTTCCCCGGGTGAGGACAAGCCTGCCGTTCTCTCCCGGCCACCCAAGTTGCCCTGGACGCCTGACTCGCCTGCGGAAGCGCGCATGGGCCTACTGATAGACGCCATCGAGAGAGAGTCCAAAGCCATCGAGCGCCCAGATCTTGCAAAAACTCTAGACACCTATCTGGAAACGCTGTGGACCTTGGCGCTTTCAGTACCTGTCGGGTATGTTGACAAGCACCCGTTCGATCTCACGGCGGAGTCCGGCATTGGGCTGTTTTGGATATCAAACGAAACGCGGGGGCAGGCCACCGAATTGACATTGAAGGGCGACCAGACTGTCCGTGATGCAGTGAAGGAACAAGTATCAGGTCATCCTGATCTTGAAGAGGGAAAAATTGCCAAAGCCGGCGACTTCCGCGTCAACATCGACGGCGTTGAATTGAAGCGGCCAATCCGATTCAAGTTCATCAAAACCTCGACCCGCGGCTTCGACAAGCCCATGCTTTTCGTTGGCCGTTTCGCGCCGAATCTCCAGAAGGTCGATCCCAGCCTACGTGGTGGTGGATTCGGACTTGAGGGCTATCTCTTTTGGAACGGGATGGTTGTACCGAAAGAAAACAACGGCGTGCTGACCCGTATCAGAGGCACAGCGGGTGCACTGTTCGATCCAACTTTTTTCAAGTACCAGGTTTCTGAACAAACACGCTTACGCCAGATCACATCTGAGCTTTTTATAACGCGCGGACTTGATGCTGCGCTGAACATCGACCGGGAATCTTTCAACTTTTCTCATCCTCATGTGCAGTTCGTTGCTATATGGCTTCACAGAGCTATCCGTCAACTCACGAACAAGCACAAGGATCTGAGCAAGCGAGCCAGGTCGGAAAAGCTGGAGAGGACTGCCGTCGCAGTACGGGACGCGGTGACGCAGCACTCCGAGACGGTCTGGAGTTCAAAGCATGGAAGTGATCCAGCGCCAGAGATCACTATTGCACCCAGCCGCAATGATGCGGAGGCTGCCCGCGCGGATGGGTACATGGCGCTTGCACGTGCTGATCTGCCCAGCCTGTCGATGACCGTGCCGACGCCCGAGCGCACTGAGCGGGATGTCAAAGCTCAGGCGCTTATGCGAGTGCTCGCGGCCTACGACGTCCTGGAAGACCGCTCGTATGACGAACAGCAGGCTCTGATCGAAGCCATTCTCAAAGTATTTTTTGCACCTTCTGGCAAATGACAGACCCCCAATTTGCGCCCGACGGCGGCGAGGAAGCCCAAGATGAAGACATTTTGGCGATATACGGGAAACAGGCCGCTGGAGTAGCCGACCTGACGCAGCTTGCCGATAGGCGGCGCGAATTCCAGCCTTGGCACCATCCAGTCAAACATATCGTGCGTGCACGCCAATGGGCAGCACTCACAAAAAAGCTGCTTCAAGCGAGGGCGCAAGGTGCTGCAAGCGTTCTGAAGTACTTTACGCTGCCGGGTGCTGATCTTCTCGACATTCGAGTTCTTGCGGGCATCTGCGAGCCAATGGGCGTGAAGATCGACTATTTTGGTTTTGATTCGGGGAGTTCGAGCGTAGAGGATGGCACGGATGCGGGAGGTGTTTCCGATCAGCCTCAAGGCGGCGCAGGCTGGATCACAGCAGAATCAGCGTTGCTTCAGGCGGGCCGCATTACGCCTGATGCAGTGATATATGCGGACCGGCTGGAAGACATCGCGCTCGCGGATTCGCACGCTGCCATGCAGCTAAGCCAACGTGCTGCTTTTGACGTCATCAATATCGATGCTTGCGACCATCTTGCGTATTGCCCCAAAGGCCGGGCACGCAACACTTTCAACGCCTTGGAAGCGTTGCTCAAGCATCAAATGGGGGCTCGGTCTCCATGGCTTCTCTTCGTTACGACCCGCGCCGAACCCAGCCTCCTGGGGCAGCCCGGCATTGCGTTCCAAGATGCCATTACGCAGAACCTTCGTATGCCAGAGAGCAATTTTGGCGCATCTCTCGCTGCGTGCCTCGATGCGGACGAAGGTAAGCTTGCGACCGAACTAGCGTCAGTCTGGGGAACGCATGATGCCCGCTTCCTTAAGCTCTATAGCGTCGGCCTGGGCAAGTTCCTACTCCAGTTTTTCCACGCGCAGCCAAACTTACCTGCAAATGTTGAACTGGCCAGCGCGTATGCCTATCGGGTGCACGGCGAGCATCCCGACATGCTTGCACTAGCATTCCGCATCACGCCCGATGCGCCGCGGGTGTTCGCGCCAAATGTCGGAGGGGCAACAGTTGTTCCGCCTCTAGAGCCCGTCCGGGCAGCATACGTAGCGGCTCAGGCGATGAAGCTCCAAGATCTTGATCACGCCTTGGAGGCCGAGCTTGACGTGCGCACCGAAGCAGTGGATGGCACCAAAGCTTTGCTTCAGTCCGCCAACTACGATATCGATGAATGGTGCAAATGGCTTGCCGGCCATGAGCGGCGGCCCATGGTCGTCACCTGAGCCCGAAAATCTAGAGAAGCGGCGCGGCGAAGGAGCGAAATGCTCCGCCATCTCAGATGGCGTCGCTATTTCTTTTGAGTTGCGGCCATGGCGGTCTTCACGGCCGCTGCGATGCTCTTGCCAAGTGGCGGAGGCACTGCATTCGACACCTGTTCGACTTGCTCCGATAAATTGCCTTCTAACACGAAGCTCTCAGGAAAACCCTGAAGCAGCATGGCTTCGTAAATGCTGAGACGACGCGTTCCGCTGGGATGAATATGGATTTCCCGGTGCCCAAACGCGACCGTAGGGCTGGCCTCATCCCATGCAAGCCGTTTGAAGCTGCGGCTATCGGCATAGTCGCCATCTGGATCGCTGAAGCGCGGAGATTTCGGCTGCATCGTCCAGTGGTTGGCGTGCACAGGAATATCCGCCGGGGTCAGTGTCCTGTCGAAGTATTTTGGAGCAGCCAGCTTGCCAATCGCTTCGCGCACTGTCTTGAGCCCCGTCTTCTTCTCAGGACGAACCTCGCCGTAGCCTTGCTTCTTGCGCATGGCTGAAAGTACGATGCGGCGCCGGTTTTGAGGCACACCAAAATCAAGCGCACAGAGCTCCTTTTCGGTCACATCAAAACCTAAGCGGTCAAGCCCGTCCACGAGCGCCTTGTAGGTTGCCGCATGCTTTTTATCGCGGATGCCAAGAACGTTTTCGAAGACCACGAACTCAACGGTGTAGGCCTTCTTCAGCCGGTCGACGATCTTCAGGTAGAGCTGAGGCAGTTCGTTCCGCGGATCGTCCGCTTGGGACGTCGTATTAGCACGGGAAAATCCTTGGCACGGCGGACCGCCGATGACGCCGATCCGGCTTCCTTCGGGCACCTTTTCGCGGACAAGCTTGTAGACCCCCAGCGGCTGCAGTTGGATGAGGTCGGCGGCGACGCTGTGCGTGCTGCTGAAATTCTTCTTATGCGTACGAACCGCAGCATCTGAAATGTCAATCGCCAGCGGAATCTGGAAGCCCTCCTGATGAAATCCCCAGTCTAGCCCTCCCGCTCCACAGAAGAGGCTGACGACCATTGGCAAATCCTCAGAAGGGTCTACATGCACTTCTGGCAGAACGGGCATTTTAGGAGCGGGTCGCTCTGTACGCGGCCTGCTCCCCCTGAGGGCAGTAGCTAGTTCCATCAGTGCCGCCTCCGGTCGTTCTTGTTCGCGTTATTCATTTCCTGTTCCGTACCGGTAGGTTCCTGCAAAAGTGGATAGCGCTCTGCAAGGTAGTGCCTGACCGCCTCTCGGACTACCCATGCAGTCGAAACGTGGCTGTCTTCAGCAATCCTCAGCAACTCGTCGTGCTGTTCAGCAGGCAAGGAAAAAGTCGTCCGGACGGATCTCCTCATATTGGCCTCAGGCTGCTATAGATGCATCACTTTACATCAAAACGATGCGCTCCAACTCGACAGGCACGTGCCGGCTTCAGGCTGAGCCTGTCTGCCGGGAAGCGCTTCACCAGCATATGGAAACAGGCGCCAGACAAGTGCAGCAGCATCGACCCAGACTTGGCGGCATTCTCGGAATGCTGCAAATCTTTGAGCGAGACGGTCCCGGTCTGGAACCGCGAAAGACGCGCTTGGCAGGCGAACCAACTCGCCTGCAAGGGCCTCGCCCGGCTCGAGGATTGGACCATCGTGCATGGCGAGAACCCGCTCAGACACATGGTTCGAAAATCAGCATCGGTGCGGAGTCATAGGCAACGCAATGGATCTTCGACATGCAGACCCCGTCGCGACCTCGGGTTGCCTAAAGTACTTGTCGCCATCTGGAGCGATAAGCGCAGCGTCGATCAGGCGTGGCTCCGGCACCCCGACAGCTCGCAGCAGTAGCCATAGGCCGCCAGCACGCTCTCACGGAAAACAGCTTGATGAAGGCGCTGCCGTAGCGTGCGGAATGCGTGCCGCCGCTCAGACTGGCTTGCATCGCTGATCTGCTCGTCAGTGGCAGCCCGCTGCGCAAATGAAAGACCACGGCCTGAATGTTCGGGATGCCATTCCGTGACGAAGACCGAAAAGATCGGTTCGTATTCCGGGCTCCACGCCAAAGAAGTAGATCAGCGGCAGCTGCCGTTCCATCGCGGTCTTGAGCCACTGGTTGCGGCTGGCGGCCGGGTCTTGTCCCGGAAGGCCTACCCTGCGCCGTCTTGGTCCAGTGCGAGCCGGGAGGCGGTCAGGTTTTGGTACTAGACTCGCCCCCCGGGCTGGAACCACGGTCCTGATGCTGAGCGAACCCGATAGGCCCGACGGCCGGCAGGTCCCCTCTGCGACGGACGCAAATAGGAAGCGCCGATTCCGTGCGACAAAGCCCTCTTTGAGAACGGCCTACGGTAGGGCGCCGCCATGTGCCCGCATCGCGGAGTCGAGACGCTGAAATGCAGCAACCTAATGTCGCTGTCGGGGTCGCTCATAAGCGGTTGCTCCTGAGCTATTTCTCTTTCACCTCTGTCGACCCGCACGGTCTCAATGCGCTTGCACAGCGCGCCATGAATGTTTTTGCCTGGAAGCTGAGAATTGTTGTGACTGCTATCTCATAGCGTCGAACAAAAAAGCCCCGCTATCTTTTCAATAGCGGGGCTTTCTAGATTGGTGCCGGAGAGATGAATCGAACACCCGACCTTCTCATTACGAATGAGCTGCTCTACCGACTGAGCTACACCGGCGAAGCCTGCGATTATAGCCAGGTTTTCAGGGCTTTTGAGCGTGGTACTGCGTCAGGCGCTCGACTTCGTTTCGCGAACCCAACATCACGCTGACGCGCTCGTGCAGCTTGGTGGGCTGCAGGTCCAGGATGCGCTGCTTGCCGTTGGTGGCGGCGCCGCCGGCCTGTTCCACCAGCCAGCTCATGGGGTTGGCCTCGTACATCAGGCGCAGCTTGCCGGCCTTCTCGGGCTCGCGCTTGTCCCAGGGGTACAGGAACACGCCGCCGCGCATCAGGATGCGGTGCACGTCGGCCACCATGCTGGCGATCCAGCGCATGTTGAAGTCCTTGCCGCGCGGGCCTTCCTTGCCGGCCAGGCATTCGTCGATGTAGCGCTTCACGGGCTCGTCCCAGTGGCGCATGTTGCTCATGTTGATCGCGAATTCCTTGGTGTCGGGCGGAATCTGGATGTCTTCCTGCGTCAGCACGAAGCTGCCCTGCTCGCGGTCGAGGGTGAACATGGCGACGCCGTTGCCCACGGTCAGCACGAGGGTGGTCTGGGGGCCGTAGATGCAGTAGCCGGCGGCCACCTGCTGGGTGCCGGCCTGGAGGAAGTCGCCCTCCTGCACGCCGGGGTGCTCGTCGGGCTTCTTGAGCACGCTGAAGATGGTGCCGATGCTGACGTTGACGTCGATGTTGCTGCTGCCGTCGAGTGGGTCGAACATGAGCAGGTACTCGCCCTGCGGATAGCGGTTGGGCACGACGTAGATGCTGTCCATCTCTTCGCTGGCCATGGCGGCGAGGTGGCCGCCCCATTCGTTGGCCTCGATCAGCACCTCGTTGGCGATGATGTCCAGCTTCTTCTGGATCTCGCCCTGCACGTTCTCGCTCTCGGCGGTGCCGAGCACGCCGCCCAGGGCGCCCTTGTTGACGGCCTGGCTGATGCTCTTGCAGGCACGGGCAACCACTTCGAGCAGCAGCCGCAGCTGGCCGGGGATGAGGCCGTCGGCGCGCTGCTGTTCGACGAGGTAGCGGGTGAGGGAAATCTTCTGTTGAGCCATGAGGGTTCTTCGGTTTCTCTTCGATGCGTTGCTTGTGTGCGGATCAGCTGCCGGCCAGGGCGCGGGTCACGACCTCGTGGGTGTCCTTGCTCAGGTCGGGCTTGGCGGCCACGCGCGCGATGGCTTCGCGCGCGGCGCTGCGGTAGGGCTCGGCGAGCTTGCTCCAGCGGTCGAGGGCGCGCGCGAGGCGGGCGGCCACCTGGGGGTTGAGTGCGTCGAGCTCGATGACGCGCTCGCTCCAGAACACGTAGCCGGCGGCGTCGGGGCGGTGGAAGGCGCCGGGGTTGGCGCTGCAGTAGCTGAAGATGACGCTGCGCGCGCGGTTGGGGTTCTTCAGCGAGAAGTCGGAGTGCTTCATGAGCTGCTTCACCAGCGGCAGGATGTCGCCGCCGCGGTCGCTGGCGCCGGCCTGCAGCGAGAACCACTTGTCGATGACCAGGGCCTCGTTCTTGAACAGGGCATGGAAGCGCGCGAGCGCCTGCGCGGCCAGGGTGTGGCCCGAGGAGACGAGGGCGTTGAGCGCGTTGAAGCGGTCGGTCATGTTGCCCGCGTCCTTGAAGCGCTGCAGGGTCTTGCCGGGCCAGACGGTGTCGCCCGACGAGCGAGCGGCCAGGCACAGGAAGTTGAGCGCCATGCCGGCCAGGGCGCGGCGGCCCGAGCTCAGCGGATCGGGGCTGTAGGCGCCGGTGTCGTGGTGCGCTTCGTAGGCCTGCTGCCAGTCGCTGAACAGGGCGGTGGCGAGCTGGGCGCGCATGGCTTCGCGCACGAGGTGCACGCGCTGCGGGTCGACCACGTCGAGCTGCTCGGCGATGTAGGTTTCCGACGGCAGGGTGAGCACCAGCTCCTTGAAGGCGGGGTCGAGCTGCGGATGGCGCAGCACGCTGCGCATGGCCTCGAGGTAGGCCTCGCCGAGCACCGGGGTGGTGTCGGTGGCCAGCGCGGCGATGCCCTGCAGCGCGGCGCGCAGGCCCAGGCGCTGGCCGGCTTCCCAGCGGTTGAAGGGATCGGGGTCGTTGGCCAGCAGGGTCAGCAGCTGGGCGTCGCTGTACTCGAAGTCGAGGATCACCGGCGCGCTGAAGCCGCGCAGGATCGAGGGCACGGGCTCGGCGTCGAGGTTGGTGAAGGTGAACTGCTCGCCGGCGCGCGACAGCACCAGGGTGCGGGTGCCGGCGCTGCCTTCGGCCTCGCCCTCGAGCTGCACGGGCAGCTCGCGGCCGCTGGCGTCGAGCAGGCCGAGGTTGAGCGGGATGACGAACGGGTCTTTGTTCGGCTGTCCCGGGGTGGGCGGGCAGCTCTGCAGCACGCTCAGGGTGTAGCTGCGGTTTGCGCTGTCGTACACGCCGCTGGCCTTCAGGCGCGGGGTGCCGGCCTGGCTGTACCAGCGCTTGAACTGGGGCAGCAGGCGCGCGAGTTCGGAGTCGGGGTTGGCATCGGCGATGGCCTGGGCGAAGTCGTCGCAGGTCACGGCCTGGCCGTCGTGGCGCTCGAAGTAGAGGGTGATGCCCTTCTCGAAGCCCTTGCGGCCCACCAGGGTCTGCATCATGCGAACGACCTCGGCACCCTTCTCGTAGATGGTGACGGTGTAGAAGTTGCTGATCTCGATGTAGCTGTCGGGCCGCACCGGGTGGGCCATGGGGCCGGCATCCTCGGGGAACTGGGCGGTGCGCAGCACGCGCACGTCTTCGATGCGCTTGACGGCGCGCGCCGAGGCGTCGGCGCACAGGTCCTGGCTGAACTCCTGGTCGCGGAAGACGGTGAGGCCTTCCTTCAGCGAGAGCTGGAACCAGTCGCGGCAGGTCACGCGGTCGCCCGACCAGTTGTGGAAGTACTCGTGGCCGACCACGCTCTCGATGTTGCCGTAGTCGGCGTCGGTGGCGGTGGCCTGGTTGGCCAGAACGTACTTCGTGTTGAAGATGTTCAGGCCCTTGTTCTCCATGGCGCCCATGTTGAAGTCGCTGGTGGCCACGATCATGAAGCGGTCGAGGTCCAGCGGCAGGCCGAAGCGGGCCTCGTCCCACAGCACCGAGTTGATCAGCGAGTTCATCGCGTGCTCGGTCTTGTCGAGGTCGCCGGCGCGCACGTACACCTGCAGCAGGTGTTCCTTGCCGCTGCGCGCCTTGATGCGCTGCTCGCGCGCCACCAGCTTGCCCGCGACCAGCGCGAACAGGTAGCTGGGCTTCTTGAAGGGGTCGACCCACTTGGCGAAGTGGCGGCCCTCGGGCAGGTCGCCGTGCTCGACCAGGTTGCCGTTCGACAGCAGCACCGGGTAGGCGGCCTTGGCGGCGCGCAGCGTGACGGTGTACATCGCCATCACGTCGGGCCGGTCGAGGAAGTAGGTGATGCGGCGGAAGCCCTCGGCCTCGCACTGCGTGAAGAAGGTGTCCTCGCTCACGAACAGGCCCATCAGCTTGGTGTTCTTGATGGGGCAGCAGGTGGTGAAGAGCTCGAGCTCGAACGAGCCTTCTTCCGCCGCGGGCAGGCCGTCGAGCACGAGCTGGTCGCCTTCCATGCGGAACGAGGCGCCCTGGCCGTTGACCAGCACGCGCGCGAGGTTGAGCTCGTCGCCGTCCAGGCGCAGCGGCTGCGCCGGCACGTCGGGGTTGCGGCGCAGGCGCATGCGGTTGAGCACGCGGGTCTTGGCCGGGTCGAGGTCGAAGGTGAGGTCGACGGTGTCGATCCAGAAGGCCGGCGGTGCGTAGTCTTCGCGGCGGATGGCGTTCGGTGCGGCTTGGGCACCGCTGAAATCAGGCAGCAACGGCATCGAGGGTCTCCAGAAAATTCGAATGGGCGAGTTCGTTGTAGTCGCGCACGGCGGCGATCACGTGGGGGCCGGCGAGTTCGGCGGCGCTGTGGGTGCTGCACACGGCCACGGCGCGCATGCCGCCACGGCGCGCGGCCTCGATGCCGAAGGGGGCGTCTTCGAACACGATGCAGCGTTCGGGCGCCACGCCGATGCGGCGCGCGGCCTCGAGAAAGATGGCGGGCGTGGGCTTACCGCTGAAGCCTTCGTCGCCGCCGACGATGGCCAGCGGCAGCGGGTCCATCTTCAGGCGCGACATGGCGAACTCGATGTTGTGGCGGTCGCCCGCGGTGCCCACGGCCACCTTCAGGCCGCGCGCGACGGCGGCCCTGGCGAAGGCGGTGAAGCCGGCGACTTCGGTGAAGTTGTCGCTGAACATCGCGCGGTAGATCTCTTCCTTCTCGTGCACCAGCGCCAGGCACTCGGCATCGGACAGCTCGCGCTCAAACAGCTCGCGCATGCACTCGGCGCCGGTGCGGCCCGTGGTGCGCGCGAGGATGTCGCTCACGTCGAGCACCAGGCCGTGGCGCGCCACGAACTCGACCCACGAGCGTGCATGCCAGGGCATGGAGTCGATCATGGTGCCGTCCATGTCGAAGATCAGGGCTTCGACCTTGCCGTTGAGGTTCATGCGGGGCTGCGCGGGTGGTTGCGGTGGTGACGAAAAGGAAGAGGCAGGATCAGACGCCCTGCTTGAGCGAGGCTTCGATGAACACGTCGAGGTCGCCGTCGAGCACCTTCTGGGTGGCCGAGATCTCGACGTTGGTGCGCAGGTCCTTGATGCGGCTGTTGTCCAGCACGTAGCTGCGGATCTGGTGGCCCCAGCCCACGTCGGTCTTGCTGTCCTCGAGCTTCTGCTGCTCTTCCTGGCGCTTGCGCATCTCGTGGTCGTACAGGCGCGAACGCAGGCGCTTCCACGCCACGTCGCGGTTGCTGTGCTGGCTGCGGCCGTCCTGGCACTGCACCACGATGCCGGTCGGGATGTGCGTGAGGCGCACGGCCGAGTCGGTCTTGTTGATGTGCTGGCCGCCCGCGCCGCTGGCACGGAAGGTGTCGGTGCGCACGTCCGCCGGGTTGATCTCGATCTCGATGGAGTCGTCGATCTCGGGGTAGACGAAGATGCTCGCGAAGCTGGTGTGACGCCCGCCCGAGGAGTCGAACGGCGACTTGCGCACGAGGCGGTGCACGCCGGTCTCGGTGCGCAGCAGGCCGAAGGCGTAGTCGCCCTCGACCTTGATGGTCGCGCTCTTGATGCCGGCAGTGTCGCCCGGGGTCTCGTCCTCGAGCTGGATCTTGAAGCCCTTGCGCTCGGCGTACTTGGTGTACTGGCGCAGCAGCATGCTGGCCCAGTCGCAGGCCTCGGTGCCGCCGGCGCCGGCCTGGATGTCGACGAAGGCGTTCAGCGGGTCGGCCGGGTTGTTGAACATCCGGCGGAACTCGAGCTGCTTGATGTCGGCTTCGAGCGTGGCGGCGTCATCGGCGATGGCCTGCAGGCCGTCGACGTCGCCTTCTTCCTTCGACATCTCGTAGAGCTCGGTGTTGTCCGACAGGCCGCTGGTGAGGCGGTCGAGCGTGACGACGACGTCGTCGAGCGACTTCTTTTCCTTGCCCAGTTCCTGGGCCTTCTTGGGGTCGTTCCAGACGTTGGGATCTTCGAGCGATGCGTTGACCGTCCTCAGACGTTCGGCTTTGGCATCGTAGTCAAAGATACCTCCGGAGATCCACCGTCCGCACGCTCAGGTCCGCAAGCGTTGCGCCGATCTGGTTGATTTGTTCTGCGTCCATGGGGTGGTCCTGACTGTGTGGGTTGGCGAGGGGAGGAGGGGCGTGCCCTCCAGGGAACCCGCCATTTTCTCACGGGTGGCGGATGACCCCATGGGGAGTGCCATTCCGGTGCCGCCCAAGGCGAAAAGCCCCCTGGGCGCGGCGCGCGCAGGGGGCCGGGAGGGCATGGAGCGGTGGCGTCAGAACGCGGGCACCAGCGCGCCCTTGAACTGGGTCTCGATGAAGCTCTTGACCTCGGGCGACTGGTAGGCCGCCACCAGGCGCTTGGCCCAGGGCTTGTCCTTGTCGGCGCGGCGCACGGCGATCAGGTTGGCGTAGGGGCCCTTGGGCGATTCCTTGATGACGGCGTCCTTGTTGAACGAGAGGCCGGCCTTCTCGGCGTAGTCGTTGTTGATGGCGGCGATCACGAGGTCGTCGAGCGAGCGCGGCAGTTGCGCGGCGTCGAGCGGCACCAGCTTGAGCTTCTTCGGGTTGGTCACCACGTCGAGCGGGGTGGCGGTGTTGTTCTTCACGGCCTCGGGCTTGAGCGTGATCAGGCCGGCCTGCTGCAGCAGCAGCAGCGCGCGGTTGCCGTTCGACGGGTCGTTCTGGATGCCGACCGCGGCGCCCTCGGGCAGCTGGTCGATGCTCTTGAGCTTCTTCGAATAGAAGCCCAGCGGCGCGGTGATGGTCAGTCCCACGGGCACGAGGTCGAAGCCGCGCGCCTTGATCTGGTTGTCGAGGAAGGGCTGGTGCTGGAAGGCATTGGCGTCGAGGTCGCCGGCCGCGAGCGCTGCATTGGGCAGTTGGTAGTCGTTGAAGACCACGACCTGGACCGTGAGGCCGTCCTTGGCGGCGACCTTCTTCACCACTTCGAAGATCTGCTCGGCGTTGCCGACCGAGATGCCGACCTTGACGGTGTTCTTGTTGTCCTGGGCCTGGGCGCCGCCGGCGATGCCGCCGAGGAGGGAAGCCGCCAGGGTGGCGGCAAGGAGGCCGCGGCGGCGAAGGATGCTGTGCATGGTTGGAGTGGCGCTGCGCGCTCGAAAAAGAAAGGCGCGAATGTGGCAGCAGGCGGGCGCGATGGGAACGAACCAATGCGCATATCCATATGGGAGCCCTTGCTCGCTTTATGGTGTATGTGGTTGAACGTCGGCGCCTCTTTATGTGATTTCAGGAATAAGCATCGCCCGATTTGTTCGTTCCCTTTCGATGCCTTTCTTTTCATACTCGGCACCTTTTTGCGAATCCGTGGCCGATGGTTTTTCCTGGCGGCCGCACGCATCCGTTCCTTGGTTCCCCCAGACATGAGCAACCCATCGTCCGACCCGGCCCGCGGCAGCGCGGAACCGGTCATCCGCCTCCAGTCGGTGCAGAAGTCCTTCGCGCTGCCCAGCGGCGAGGTCTTCGACGCCGTGCAATCGCTGTCGCTCGACATCCAGCAGGGCGACGTGTTCGGCCTGATCGGCAAGAGCGGCGCCGGCAAGTCGACCCTTCTGCGCCTGATCAACCTGCTCGAGCGGCCCGACGCGGGCCGCGTGCTGGTCGGCGGGCGCGACCTCACGACGCTGTCGCGCCGCGAGCTTCGCGACACGCGCCAGAACATCGGCATGATCTTCCAGCAGTTCAACCTGCTGCAGAACGCCACGGTGTTCGACAACGTGGCCTTCCCGCTGAAGATCCACGGCCGCCATTCGCGCGCCGAGATCGATGCCCGCGTGCGCGAATGCCTGGAACTGGTGGGCCTGTCGGAAAAGATCGACACCTACCCGGCCCAGCTCTCGGGCGGCCAGAAGCAGCGCGTGGCGATCGCCCGCGCGCTGGCGCCGCGCCCGCAGGTACTGCTGTGCGACGAACCGACCTCGGCGCTCGACAGCGAGACCACGCGCTCGCTGCTCGAGACCCTGCGCGACATCAACCAGAAGATCGGCGTGACCATCGTGATCGTGACGCACGAGCTGTCGGTGGTCGAGGTGCTGTGCCGCAACGTGGCGATCCTCGAGAAGGGCCGGCTGGTCGAGCAGTTCGAGGTCGACGCCGCGCCGAGCGAGGCGCGCAAGACCGCGCTGGGCCGCGAGATCGACGAGCTGGTGCGGCGCCGCGAGCGCGATGCACGCGAAGCGCGCGAGGCTGGCGAAGCCGCCTCGGCCAGCGCCCCGGTTGCCACGCAACGCAGCGCGCTGGAGGTGGCCTATGTTTGAGAACATCGCCCCCATCCTTCCCGAGCTCTGGGTCGCGACCGGCCAGACCTTCATGATGCTGGCCATCGGCCTGTCGGCCGCGGTGCTGATCGGCGGGCCGCTGGGCATCCTGCTGTTCCTGCTCGGCCCGGGCCAGTCGCTCGCCAACCGGCCCGCGTTCCTGATCCTGAACTGGCTCGTGAACACGGTGCGCTCCTTCCCCTTCATCATCCTGCTGGTGGCGCTGGTGCCGTTCACGCGCATCATCGCGGGCACCTCGATCGGGCCGCTGGCCGCGGCGGTGCCGCTGTCCTTCGCGGCCATTCCCTATTTCGCGCGGCTGGTCGACCAGTGCCTGCGCGAGGTGCCGCGCGGCGTGATCGAGGCCGCCCACGCGATGGGCGCTTCGGAGCTGCAGATCGTCTGGCGCGTGCTGGTGGTCGAGGCCCGCTCGGGCCTGGTGCTGGCGCTCACGGTGCTCGCGGTGAGCTTCCTCTCCTACTCGGCGATCGCCGGCGTGGTGGGCGGCGGCGGCATCGGCGACCTGGCCATCCGCTACGGCTACTACCGCTTCCAGACCGACGTGATGGTGCTCACCGTGGCGCTGCTCGTGGTGCTGGTACAGATCCTGCAATTCGTCGGCAACACCGCGGCGCGCAGGCTCGACAAGCGTTGATTCGTTTCTTCTCCCGTTCCCTTTCTCTTTCTTTCCTGCAAAGCCTTCCGTCATGACCACCGCACTGCTGCGCCGTTCCGTCCTCGCCCTGTCCCTCGCCGCGCTGTCGCTCGGCGGCCTCTCGCTGCCGGCGCAGGCGCAGGACGCCAAGAAGAACCTCACGATCGGCGGCACCGCCGGCTCGAACATCGACCAGCTCAAGCAAGGCATCGTGCCGATCCTCGAGAAGAAGGGCTACAAGGTGAAGCTGGTCGAATTCAACGATTACGTGCAGCCCAACCTGGCGCTGGCCCAGGGCTCGCTCGACGCCAACTTCTTCCAGCACCAGGTCTACCTGAAGAAATTCGCGGCCGACCAGAAGCTGGACCTGGCCGAACTGGTGCAGGGCCCGATTGCGCCGCTGGGCGTGTACTCGACCAAGCGCAAGACGCTGGCCGACCTGAAGGAAGGCGACCGCGTGACGCTGCCGAACGACCCGAGCAACCTGGCGCGCGCGCTGGTGCTGCTGGAGCAGAACAAGCTGATCACGATCAAGCAGGGCGTCGATCCGCTGCGCGCTTCCGAGAAGGACGTGGCCGACAACCCCAAGAAGCTGAAGTTCATTCCGCTCGAGGCCGCACAATTGCCGCGCTCGCTCGGCGACACCGAGTACGCGATCATCAACGGCAACTTCGCGATCTCCTCGGGCCTGAAGCTCACCGAAGCGGTGGTGCTCGAGAAGACGCCCGACTACTACCTGAATGTCGTGGCCGTGAAGACCGCGGACAAGAACACCGCCTGGGCCAAGGACCTCGTGGAGGCCTACCACTCGAAGGAGTTCAAGGCGGTGGTCGACACGAAGTTCCAGGGCTACGCGAAGCCCAGCTTCCTGCAATAAACCAACCATTTTCCTGAGAGGGACCTTCCCATGCCCGTGCTGGCCGTGTTCGATGCGCAAGCGAGCTGGAGCGACACCCATGTGTGCGACGGCTGGATCACCGACCGGCTGGCCGCGCAGGGCGTGCGATGGGGGCGCGAGGACGCCCCCGCGCCGCTCGCGGGCGAGGAGGTTCGCGTGCTCGGGCAGGCCGGCTTGTTCTACGTGCCCGAGGGCGAGGGCTATCTGGGTCTGCTGCTCGAGGCCGGCGAATGGGTCGCGCTGCCGGTGGGGCGGGCCCGGGTGTTCTTCGACGACGGCGAGGGCGCGGACGATGCGCTGCCGCATGCGGCGCTGCCGGGCTTCGAGGCCTTCGTCGAAGAGGTGCTGTCGCTGACGGGGAACGACGCCGACGAGGGCTGAGGCCCGCCGCCGCCGCTCCCCCGGGCGGCATTTCCCTTTCTTCTTTCTAAGCCGCCAGGCGCTGAGCCGTCCGTCCTTCGGGCCGCGCCAGCCCGAGGTGATCGCGCAGGGTGCGCCCCTCGTACTCGGTGCGGAACAGCCCGCGCTTCTGCAGGATCGGCACCACCCCGTCGACGAAATGTTCGAGCCCGTGCGGCAGCGCATCGGGCATCAGGTTGAAGCCGTCGGCCGCGCCGCCCTTGAACCAGTGCTCGATGTCGTCGGCGATCTGCTCGGGCGTGCCCACGATCACGCGGTGGCCGCCGCCGCCCGCGAGCTCGCGGATCAGCTGGCGCACCGTGTAGCCGTGGGTGCGGCCCGCCGCCACCACCGCGTTGAAGAAGGTGTGGTTGCCGTTGCCATTGCCGGGCAGCGGCAGGTTCTCGGGCAGGCGCTCGTCGAGCTTGAGACGATCGGGCGTGATGCCCAGCGTGCCCGCGATGCGCGTGAGGCTGTAGTCCCAGGGGATCAGGTCGACCAGCTCGTCGCGGCGGCGCAGCGCCTCGGCCTCGGTGCCGCCGACGATGGTGGTGAGGCCCGCGAGCACCTTCACCGCGTCGGGGCCGCGGCCCAGTTCGGCCGCGCGGGTCTTGAGGGCGCGCGCATAGGCCAGCGATTCCTCGAAGGACTGCGAGGCCGAGAACACGGCCTCGGCATGGCGCGAGGCGAGCTCGCGCCCGTCGGCCGAGGCGCCGGCCTGTACCAGCACCGGATGGCCTTGCGGCGCGCGCGGCAGGTTCAGCGGGCCCTGCACCGCGAAGTGCTCGCCGCGGTGCGCGATGGCGTGCACCTTGGTGGCGTCGACGAAGCTGCCCGTGGCCTTGTCGCCCACGAAGGCGCCGTCTTCCCAGCTGTCCCACAGCGCCTTCACGATGTCGGCGAACTCCGAGGCGCGCGCGTAGCGCTTCGCATGGTCGGGCGTGGCCTCGAGGCCGAAGTTGCGCGCCGAGGGCAGGTCGGCCGTGGTCACCATGTTCCAGCCCGCGCGGCCATTGCTCACGTGGTCGAGCGTGGAGAAGCGGCGCGCGATGTTGTAGGGCTCGTTGTAGCTGGTCGAGGCGGTGGCGATCAGCCCGATGTGGGTGGTGGCGGCGGCCACGCAGGCCAGCAGGATGGTGGGCTCGAGGGCGGTGATCGGGCGGAAGTGGATCTGGTCGACGATGGCCGCGTTGTCGGCCAGGAAGATCGCGTCGAGCTTGCCCGCTTCCGCGATCTGCGCGGTGCGGATGTAGTGCCGGATGTCGGCGAAGGCCCAGGGGTCGGCCTCGGGCAGGCGCCAGGCTGAGGGCACGAAGCCCGAGTGCAGGATGTTGACGTTCAGGTGCAGCCGCCGGGGAGGCGCGCCGCGGGTGGCGGAGCCGCTCATCGGGCGATCACTTCGAGAAGTAGTCGGGCAGGCGGTAGCCGGCCCACACGGGATTGGCGAGGAAGACGCGCTGGAACTCGGCCGACTGGTAGGCCGCGACGATGTCCTTCGCGAACTTCGCGTTCTCGTTGCCGCGCTTGACCGCCACCACGTTGACGTAGGGCAGGGTCATGTCCTCGAGCTTGAGCGCCTCGGTGAGCTTGAGGCCCGAGGCGACGGCGAAGTTGCCCTGCACGGCCGCGAGGTCGGCGTCGGCCAGCGAGCGCGGTGCCTGGGCGGCATCGAGCGGCACCAGCTTCAGGCGCTTGGGATTGCTCGCGATGTCGCGCTCGGACACGCTCAGCGGGTTCACGCCGGCCTTGAGCTGCACCCAGCCGATGGCCGCGAGGATGTTGAGCGCGCGCGCCGCGTTCACCGGGTCGGCCGGCAGCGTGACGGTGGCGCCATCGGGCACGCTGGCCAGCGACTTGTGGCGCTGCGAATAGAGGCCCATCGGCGGCGTCGGCACGTGGACGATCGGCACCAGGTCGAAGTTCTGCTGCTGGTTGGTGGCGTTGAGGTAGAGCGTGTGCTGGAAGATGTTGGCGTCGATCTGGCCGCGCTCGACCGCGTCGTTGGGCTGCACGCCCTGGCTGAACTCGACGTACTTGACGGTGTAGCCGAGCTTGGCGAGCTGGGGCTCGATGCCCCTGGTGAAGGCGTCGCGGTACGGGCCCGGCATGAAGCCGACGCGCAGGTCGGCGGCCTGGGCCGCGCTGGCGAGGCCCAGTGCGAGGGCGAGGCCGCCGGCCAGGGCCAGGCGGCGGGAAAGGGCGAGAGGGCGCATGAGAGAGGGGCTCCAGAACTGAACCGGGCACTCTAGGAGTCGCTGCCGCGCGCGCGAACGAATATTCGTAAGCTTGCATATGCGGACAGCGGCCATAGGATCGCTGGCATGACCCAACACATCGGAATCGTGGGCTGTTCCGCCGAAGGCGCGGCCCTTTGCTACAAGACCATCTGCGTGGAGGGCGCCGCGCTGCTCGGGCCCCATGCGCACCCCCAGGTGTCGATGTACACGCCCTCGCTCGCGGACTACGTGCGCTGCCTCGATGCGGGCGACGTGGCCGGCGTGGGCGAGCTGATGCTCGCTTCGGCGCGCAAGCTGCAGGCCGCGGGTGCCGACTTCCTGATCTGCCCCGACAACACGATCCACCAGGCCTTCGAGTACGTGGCGCCGCGTTCGCCGCTGCCCTGGCTGCACATCGCCGAGGTCGCAGCCGACGAGGCCGTGCGGCGCGGCTTCCGGCGCATCGGCATCACGGGCACGCGCTGGCTGGTCGACAGCGAGGTCTATCCGTCCAGGTTCGCGGCGCGCGGCCTCGAGTACCGCCGGCCGAACGCGCGCGAGCGCGACGAGACCGGGCGCGTGATCATGGACGAGCTGGTCAACGGCATCTTCAGCCCCGAGGGCGTGGCGAGCTTCCAGCGCGTGATCGCGCGCATGAAGGTAGAGGAGGGCTGCGACGCGGTGGTGCTGGGCTGCACCGAGATCCCGCTGATCATCAGCGATGCGAACTCGGCGCTGCCGACGCTCGATTCGACGCGGCTGCTGGCGCGCGCGGCGCTGCGGCGGGCGGTGAATCGCGAAGGTTGAGTGCCCACTACCGTTCGGCCTGAGCTTGTCGAAGGCGGGGCGCGGGCTTCGACAGGCTCAGCCTGAACGGATTCGTTCAATCCGCGAGGAAATCCTCGATCAGCTTCGCCACCCGCTGCGGCTGGTCGTGGTGCAGCATGTGGCCGGCATCGGCCAACTGCTCGATGCGTACCGAGGGCACCGAGGCCAGGCGCTGGTGGAATTCCTCGAGCGTGTAGCGGTTCTTCCACCAGCCCTGGAGGCTGTCGTCGGCCGCCTCGATCATCAGCGTGGGCGCGGCAATGCGCGCATAGAGGGCGCGCACCTCGTCGACGCGGAAGATGTTGGCGTTGACGACCTTGTGCGCGGCCTCGCCGAGGATCTGCCAGCGCGCGCTGCCATCGGGCTGCGCGCGGCTGGCCGACCAGTGGCTCGCGAGCCAGTCGGCCTTGTCCTGCGACAGACGCGGATTGGTCTTCATGAGCCGGCGCGCCACGCCGTCGACGGCCGAGTAGCCCGCGAGTTCTAGTTCGCCGCGGTGCAGCCGCTTGAGCTCGTCGATCCACTGGCCGTAGCGCGCGGGCGCTTCCTCGGGCTGGCGCGAGGGCATGCCGAAGCCCTCGAGATTGACCAGCCGCCGAATGCGCTCGGGCCGCACGCCCGCGTAGTGCATGACGACGTTGCCGCCCATGCTGTGGCCCACGAGGTCGACCGGGCGCGCGGCCTCGCCTTCGCCCGCGTAGTGGTCGAGCAGCCATTCGAGGTCGGCCAGGTAGTCGGGCAGCCAGTAGTTGTCGACCCCGCCGCCGTCGGTGAGGCCGAAGCCGCGCCAGTCGGGCGCGACGATGAAGCGTTCCTCGGCCAGCGCGTCGACCACGAACTGCCAGGAGGCGGCCACGTCCATCCAGCCGTGCACCAGCACCAGCGGCGGCCGCTCGGCCGAGGGCTGGCCCCAGAGGCGCACGTGGTAGCGGAGGTTGCGCACGGGCACGAATTCGCTGCGCGAGGGACGGAGGGCGTGGTACATGGCTCCGATGATAAGGAGCCGGGTCGAAGCGCACAGTCCGCCAGACGACAGTGGCGTGACGGCCGCGCCGCTCGGGTTTGGCGCCACCGCCAGCGCGCCGCGGAGCCCGGCGGTACATTTCCGCGCATGCAAAAAATCAGACTCGGTCAGAGCGACCTTCACGTCACGCCCATCTGCCTCGGCACCATGACCTTCGGCGAGCAGGTCGACGAGCCCACGGCCCATGCCATCCTGGCGCGCTCGCTCGAGCGCGGCGTCGACTTCATCGACACGGCCGAGATGTACTCGGTGCCCACGCGCCAGGAGACCTACGGCGCGACCGAGACCATCATCGGCAACTGGTTCGCGGCCAACCCCGGCGCGCGCCAGAAATTGACGCTGGCGAGCAAGGTCGCGGGCCCGCTGCGCAACACGCCCTGGGTGCGCGAAGGCGTGGGCATGACGGGCGCGGACATCGTGGCCTCGTGCGAGGCGAGCCTCAAGCGGCTGCAGACGGACGTGATCGACCTCTACCAGATCCACTGGCCCGAGCGCCATGTGCCGGCCTTCGGCAACATCTACTACGACCCGGCCAAGGAGGTCTCGCAGACCCCGATCCGCGAACAGCTCGAGGCGCTGGCCGGGCTGGTGAAGGCCGGGAAGATCCGCGCCATCGGCCTGTCGAACGAGACGCCCTACGGCGTGCACGAGTTCGTGCGCCTGGCCGAGGAACACGGCCTGCCGCGCGTGGCGACGGTGCAGAACGTCTACAACCTCGCGAGCCGCGGCGCCGAGAACGGCCTCGACGAAACCATGCACCGGCTCGGCGTGTCGCTGCTGGCCTATTCGCCGCTGGCCTACGGCCTGCTGACCGGCAAGTACGACAAGAGCGGCATCACCGGCCCGGACGCGCCGCAGGAAGCGCGCATCACGCGCTACGAATCGGTGCGCAAGCTGCGCTGGGGCCGGCCCGACGCGCTCAAGGCCGCGCGCCGCTACAACCAGCTCGCGCTCGACAACGGCCTGACGCCGGTGAAGCTCGCGCTGGCCTTCTGCTACACCAAGTGGCAGGTGGCGAGCACCATCATCGGCGTTCGCACGGTGGAGCAACTCGACGAGGACATCGATGCCTGGGGCACGACGCTGTCGCCCGAACTGCTGGCGCAGATCGACGCGATCCGCTGGGAGATCCGCGACCCTGCGGCCTGATCTTCTCGCTCAGCGCGCGCATTCGCCGCGCGCGGCCGCCAGGGCGAGCGCGGGCAGGCTCAGCAAGCCCATGTCACCGCCCTTGAACTGGCCCTTCATGCAGTCGCCGTGCGCGGCGCCCGACAGGCCCGCGCTCAGGCGGCTGTCGAGCGCGGCGCGCGTGCCGGCCGGGTTCAGTGCCTGGTTGGCGCGTTCGGCGAACGAGGGCGCGCGATCGCTGTCGCGCAGGGCGCGGCGCGTGGCTTCGGAATTCAGGATCAGCGGGGCGG
>NZ_JBZAYE010000279.1:0-9111 GCF_058244205.1 Variovorax sp. 20P10.2.4 | reverse complement strand
CCAGCGCGCGGCCGCCGCCGCCGCGCCGCATCTTCCAGTCGGAGGGGTTCACGCCCGAAGTGCGAAGCCGCACCCGCACTTCGCCCGGGCCGGGCTCGGGCCGCGGCTGCTCGCCGACGCGGATCACCTCGACCGCTTCGCCCTGCCGCGTGTAGAAGGCGGCGCGCATCGTGCTCATGCCTCGCTGCCCGCGACGACGCCGCGCCGCTTGAGCTCGGCGATCTGCGCGGGCGTGAGGCCGATCTCGGCGAGCACCGCGTCGGTGTCCTGCCCGAGGCGCGGTGCGTTGCGCCGCTGCGCACCGGGCGTGCGCGAGAGCTTGGGCACGATGCCCGGCACCTGCAGCGCATCGCCATCGCCGGTGTCGATGGTCTGCAGCATGCCGCGCGCGAGGTAGTGCGGATCGGCCGCGATGTCCGCCACCGAGTAGATGCGGCCGGCCGGCACCGAGGCCTCGTCGAGCCGCGCGAGCACCTCGGCCACGTCGCGTTGCACGGTCCAGGCGCCGATGGCGGCATCGAGTTCCGCCACGCGCGCCACGCGGCCGGCGTTGTCGGCCAGCGCCGGATCGGCCGCGAGATCGGGTCGCTCGATCGTGGCCATGAGCCGGCGGAAGATGCTGTCGCCGTTGCCCGCGATCAGCGCATAGCCGCCGTCGCCGCAGCGGTAGGCGTTGCTCGGCGCGATGCCGGGCAGGGCACTGCCGGCCGCGCCGCGCACCGCGCCGAAGGCGCTGTACTCGGGCAGCAGGCTTTCCATGCAGTTGAACACCGCCTCGTAGAGCGCCACGTCGATCACCTGGCCGCGGCCCGAGCGCTGGCGCTCCTGCAGCGCCATCAGGATGCCGATCACGCCATGCAGCGCGGCCAGCGTGTCGCCCAGCGAGATGCCCACGCGCACCGGCACCCGGCCCGGTTCGGCCGTGAGATGGCGCAGCCCGCCCATGGCCTCGGCCACCACGCCGAAGCCGGGGCGGTCGCGGTAGGGGCCGGTCTGGCCGTAGCCGCTCACGCGCAGCACGATCAGCCGCGGATTGGTCTCGAGCAGCGCCTCGGGACCGAGCCCCCAGCCCTCGAGCGCGCCGGGGCGGAAGTTCTCGATCAGCACGTCCGATTCGGCGGCGAGCCGGCGCACGATGGCCTGCGCCTCGCTGTCCTTGAGGTCGAGCGCGATCGAGCGCTTGTTGCGCGACTGCACCTGCCACCAGACCGAGGTGCCGTCCTTCAGCAGCCGCCACTTGCGCAGCGGATCGCCGGCGCCAGGGGGCTCGATCTTGATGACCTCGGCACCGAAGTCGCCGAGCGTCTTGGCGGCGAAGGGGCCCGCGATCAGCTGGCCCATCTCGAGCACCTTGAGGCCCGCGAGCGGACCGCGCGCTTCGCTCGCTGCCGTCATGCCGGCACGATGCGCATCGGCAGCCGGTCGAGCGTGCGCATCTGGTTGATCGGCCGGTAGCTGGCCGGCGCCGTGAGTTCCATGCGCGCCACGCGGCGGCTCAGCGCGCCGATCAGCGCTTCCGATTCCTGGCGCGCGAGCATCTGGCCGATGCAGGCATGGATGCCGTTGCCCAGCGCCACGTGGCTGCCCGCGAGCGCGGGGCGGTCGACGTCGAAGCGCTCGGGCTCGGGGAACTGGCGCGGGTCGCGGTTGGCCGCGCCCATGAACACGCCGATCTTGGTGTCGGGGGCCAGGCGCACGCCCGAGAGCTCGGTCTCGCCGCGCGTGGTGCGGTAGGTGACCTGGAACGGCGTCTCGTGGCGGATGCCTTCCTCGAACGCGGCCTTGACCTTGGCCGGCTCGCCGCGCACGCGCTCCCACTGCGCCGGGTTCTTCGCGAGCTGGTGCAGCGTGAAGCCGATGCCGGCGATGGTCGAGTCGGTGCCGCCGCCCACGAAGCTGCGCACCACGTTCGAGGCGATGCCCTCGTCGAGCTCGCCCGCGTCCTCGGCGCGGAACAGCAGCTCGGCGATCGAGTCGGGAATCACGCCCTGGCGCGACACGCTCTGTTCGAACCATGCGAGATAGGGTTGCGCGGCTTGCATCGCGCGTTCGTAGAGCGCGTTGCGCGGGCCGCTCTGGTTGAAGCGCATCTCGCCGATGGCCAGGGTCTCGGTGCGCGGCAGGCGCACGCCCACCGCGGCCGGAAAGGCCTCGAGCACGAAGCGCTCGGCGCAGTCCTCCACGCCATCGAACTCGCGCTGGTCGAGCAGTCGTTCGACCAGCGACTCGGCCTTGCGCTCGAAGCCTTCCTTCCAGCGCCGGATCACGAGCGGCGACAGCAGCCGCGTGACCACCGAGCGGATCTTCGTGTGGTCGGGCGGGTCGGCCTCGAGCAGCCGGCTCGGGATGCGGAACTCGCCGGGCTTGCGGATGTCCTGGATGCCGATGCCGCCCGCGTTGGTGAAGCGCGTGTGGTCGGCCAGCACCGTCTTGGCCTCGGCGTGGCGGCCCACGGCATAGATGCCGTGCGGCGCGATGTAGGCCACGGGACCGGCTTCGCGCAGAGCCTCGTGGAACGGATAGGGATCGAGCAGCACCTCGATCGCGTACGGGTCGATGTCCAGCACGGGCGCGTCGCGCAGCGCGACGGGTTCGGCGGTGGTGGTCATGCAGGGGCTCCTGGCGTGGGGGAATGCATCGAGTCTCGATGGCCGTCCGCCGCGCGTCAGTCCCCTTGACGGGGACGGCGCGAGCCCATCGCGGGCCCGTCGAGCGCTTGCGTCCCCGGCAAGGGGACAGACGCCAAGCGCGCCGCTTGATGTACTCGCGCCGGCTCGAAGAACGACCATCCCCGGAACCAGGAGACACACACATGCGCGCTTCCCTGCTAGCCCTCGTGGCCTGCACCGCCTTCGCGACCGCGGCGACGGCACAGGCCCAGAAGACCTACGGCCCCGGTGCCAGCGACACCGAGATCAAGCTCGGCCAGACCGTGGCCTACAGCGGTCCCGGCTCGGCCTATTCGATGGTGGGCCGCATGTCGGTGGCCTACTTCAAGATGCTCAACGAGACCAGGGGCGGGGTCAACGGACGCAAGATCAACCTGCTGTCGGTCGACGATGCCTACAGCCCGCCCAAGACCGTGGAGGGCACGCGCAAGCTGGTCGAGTCCGACCAGGTGCTGGCGCTGGTCAATTCCATGGGCACGGCCTCGCAGACCTCGGTGCAGAAGTACCTCAACGGCAAGAAGGTGCCGCAGGTGTTCTTCTATGCCTCGAGCCCGAACCTGCACGACTCCGCCACGACGCCGTGGACCGTGCCCTTCTCCTTCGCCTACGACATCGAGGGCTCGATCTACGGCAAGTACCTGGTCGAGGCCAAGCCCAACGCGAAGATCGGCGTGCTCTACCAGAACGACGACGTGGGCAAGTCGTACATGCGCGGTTTCCGCAAGGCGCTGGGCGCGAAGCAGTCGAACATCGTGAAGGAGGTGAGCCAGGAGATGAGCGACCCGACCGTCGACTCGCAGATCCTGCAGCTGCAGGCCTCGGGCGCCGAGGTGCTGGTGGCCTTCACCTCGAACAAGGCGCAGGCGCAGGCGATCCGCAAGGCGGCGGCGATCGGCTGGAAGCCGTTCTACATCGTGCCCTACGTGTCGAGCTCGATCAGCGGCGTGCTGACCCCGGCCGGCCTCGACAACTCGGTGGGGCTGGTGTCGAGCTACTGGTTCAAGACGCCGTCGGATCCGACCTGGAACAACGACAAGGCGATGCAGGAGTACCTGGCCTTCTTCAAGAAGTACCTGCCCAACGACGATCCGGGCGACACCACCTCGGTCTACACCTACATGGGCGCGCAGCTCACGGCGCTGGTGCTCGAGCGCTGCGGCGACAACCTCACGCGCGAGAACTTCCTCAAGCAGGTGCAGGGGCTGAAGGACATCGAGCTCGGCATGCTGCTGCCCGGCATGAAGATCAACTTCCGCGCCGACGACTACTACCCGATCCGGCAGGCGCGGCTCGCGCAGTTCGATGGCAAGTCGTGGAAGCCGATGACGGAACTGATCACCATCGAGCGCTGAACGCGCGCGGCCTCAGGGCCGCGGCTGGCGCTCGATGCTGAGTTCGCGCCGGCAGCTCATGTCGGCCATGCGGATCGCCTGTGGCGCGCTGTCCATCGAGCGGCCCGTGGGCTCGAGCGCGCCCCACTGGTTGCGCGCGAGCTCGACGCCATAGCGCATCTCCCAGCGCTTGCCGACGATCTGCTCCATGCAGTGCTCGGCGTCCGCATAGCGCTCGGCCATCTCCATCGCATCGGCGGGCTCCGCTCGAACGGCGAAAGTGGCGAGCAGCGAACACAGGAGGAGGGCGGAGCGTGCGGGGAGGCGAAGGCGCATGGGGAGACGAAAGAGGGGATTGAAGGAAAGTCGCGGATTTTAACGACCGGCCCGCGCACGATGCCGGCCGTTGCGGATGCCCGACCCGCGGGCTCAGAAGGTGTGAAGGAACCGTCGCGAGCGCCCCGAGGTCGCGTCGAGGACCGGAGCCGTACTGACGTACGGCGAGGACCGCAGATGCGAGATCGGGGCGCGCAGCAGGTTCATTCACACCTTATCAGTCGCGCAGGCTGCTCGCGAGACGCACCACCTCGGCCAAGGTCGCGAGCTGGTCGGCATGCGCGGTCGCGAGGCGCGCGAGCTTCTTGCGGCCCGCGGGCAGCAGGTGCACTTCCACCTGCCGGCGATCGACGGTGCTGGGCTTGCGCACGACCAGGCCCGCTTCCTCGCAGCGCGACACCAGCGCCACCACGCCATGCGGCTGCGCCTGCAGCCGTTCGGCCAGCTCGCCGATCGAGGCCCAGTCGCGGTCCGGAAAACCCTGGGTGTGAAGCAGCAGCTGGTACTGCAGCGCCGTGATGCCTTGCTCGCGCGCGGCGTCCTCGCTGAAGCGCAGGAAGCTGCGCAGCGTGTGGCGGAAATTGGAGAGGGCCTCGAAGCGCTGCTTCTGGGCCGGGCCGGAGGAGGTCGACATGGGCGGGTTCGGCGAAGGAGAAAGGAATGTATCAGCCGTCGCGCGGGCCCAGAGGGTAATCACTCATGCTGTGACATAAAACATGTCATAGCATGATGCAACTGATCTGAAGCTGACCAAGAGGCAGCGTCCGATCCTTCCGCGCGAACGCCCCGGCGTTGGCTGTCGACAAACCCCCGCTTCGTCCCCTCCCGTCCTTCGGCGCGGGCGGTCGCGGCGTTCCCTCCTCCTCACCCATGAAGATCAAGAGCCAGAAGGACTTTCTGTCTGGAGTCATGTTCATCTGCGTCGGCGCGGCCTTCGCGATCGGCGCCACCCACTACACCATCGGCAGCGGGGCGCGCATGGGCCCAGGGTACTTCCCGCTCGTGCTGGGCATCCTGCTGGCGATCGGCGGCGCCGTCGTGCTGGCGGGCTCGCTGCGCTTCGGCGCGGCCGGCGGCGAACCCGTCGGGCGCATCGCCTGGAAGCCCCTGCTGCTGATCATCGGCGCGAACCTGGTGTTCGGCGTGCTGCTCGGCGGCCTGCCGACCTGGGGCGTGCCGGCCATGGGCCTGATCGCGGCGATCTACGCGCTGGTCGCCGTCGCGAGCGTCGCGGGGCCGCGCTTCTCGATGCGCACCGCGCTGATCCTCGGCACCATCCTCGCGATCGGCAGCTACCTCACCTTCATCGTCGGCCTGAGCCTGCAATTCCAGGTCTGGCCCACCTTCATCAGCTGAGGACGAGCGCCATGGACCTGATCAACAACCTCTCCATCGGCTTCGCGGCGGCCTTCACGCTGCAGAACCTCGTCTACGCCTTCATCGGCTGCCTGCTCGGCACGTTGATCGGCGTGCTGCCCGGCATCGGGCCGGTCGCGACCATCGCGATGCTGCTGCCCGCGACCTACGCGTTGCCGCCCGTGGCCGCGCTCATCATGCTGGCGGGCATCTACTACGGGTCGCAGTACGGTGGCTCGACCACCGCGATCCTTGTGAACCTGCCAGGGGAGTCATCCTCGGTGGTGACCGTGATCGACGGCCACCAGATGGCGAGGCAGGGCCGGGGCGGGCCCGCGCTCGCCGCGGCGGGCCTGGGTTCGTTCTTCGCGGGCTGCGTCGGTACGCTGATCCTGGCCGCCTTCGCGCCGCCGCTGACCGAGTTGGCCTTCAAGTTCGGCCCGGCCGAGTACTTCTCGCTGATGGTGCTGGGCCTGATCGGCGCCGTCGTGCTGGCCTCGGGTTCGCTGATCAAGGCCATCTGCATGATCATGCTGGGCTTGCTGCTGGGCCTGGTGGGCACCGACGTGAACTCGGGCGTGGCGCGCTTCAGCTTCGACATTCCAGAGCTCACCGACGGCATCAGCTTCATCGCCATCGCGATGGGCATCTTCGGCTATGGCGAGATCATCGCGAACCTCTCGCAGCCCGAGGAGGAGCGCCAGGTCTTCACGGCGAAGCTGCACGGCCTCATGCCCACGAAGGAGGACTTCCGCAACATGATCCCCGCCGTGCTGCGCGGCACGGCGCTCGGCTGCTCGCTGGGCATCCTGCCCGGCGGCGGCTCGCTGCTGTCGGCCTTCGCCTCCTACACGCTCGAGAAGAAGCTCAGCCTCAAGCCGGGCGAGATTCCGTTCGGCAAGGGCAACATCCGCGGCGTGGCCGGTCCCGAGTCGGCCAACAACGCCGGTGCCCAGACCTCGTTCATCCCGTTGCTGACGCTCGGCATCCCGGGCAATCCGGTGATGGCGCTGATGGTCGGTGCGATGACCATCCACAACATCCAGCCGGGCCCGCAGGTGATGACCAGCAACCCCGAGCTGTTCTGGGGCCTGATCGCCTCGATGTGGATCGGCAACCTGATGCTGATCGTGCTGAACCTGCCGATGATCGGCATCTGGATCAAGTTGCTGTCGATCCCCTACCGCTGGCTGTTCCCGGCCATCGTGCTGTTCTGCGCCATCGGCGTGTACTCGACCAACAACAACACCTTCGACGTCTGGATGGTGGGCTTCTTCGGCATCGTCGGCTATGCCTTCCTGAAGCTGGGCTGCGAGCCTGCGCCGCTGCTGCTGGGCCTGATCCTCGGGCCGATGATGGAGGAGAACTTGCGCCGCGCGCTGCTGCTGTCGCGCGGCGACTGGAGCGTGTTCGCGACACGGCCGATCTCGGCCGGGCTGCTGATCGGCGCGGTGCTGCTGCTGGTGATCGTGCTGTCGCCCGCGGTGCGCTCGAAGCGGGAAGAGGCGTTCGTCGAGGAGGGGTGAGCGCGATCATCGTCCGGCTATGCCGGCGCTTCGTCCCATGGGTTCAGCAGCGGAACCCCGGATGCCTCGAAGTGCTTGATGTTGCGCGTCACCACCGTGGCACCGTGCACCAGTGCCGTCGCGGCGATCAGGGGATCGCGGTAGTTGCGGCCATCGGCCCACGCGAGGGTGGCGGCGCGTCGGGCCACCACGTGGTCGACGGGCAGGATCCGGCCGGCAAAGGCGGGCAGCACCAGGGTCTCGAGCCAGCGGTTGAACACGCTGGCCTGCAGCTCGTCGCCGCGCTGCGCGGCCTGGCTGATGCCGCGCTGGATCTCCAGCACGCTGACGGCGGACAGGTACATGTCCCCGGTGGCGTGCGCGGCCATCCAGGTCTGCACGTTCGGATGACAACTGCTCTTGCGGACCTCGGAAACGACGTTGGTGTCCAGCAGCCACATCATGCGTCGACGTCCTTGGCGCCGATGCGGATCGGCTCGACGTCCAGGTCGAAGGCGTCGGCTTCGGGCATGCGCAGCAGCTCGACCAGGTTCTTGTCGGTCTTCGTGAGGCGGCGGTATTCGGCGATCGGAATGAGCGCCTGGGTCGGCTCGCCGCGGTCGGTGATGATGACCGTGCCGCCCTCGCTCACCACGCGCCGGGCGGCGCTGACGTTATGCACGAACTCGCGGCTGGAGACCGTCTTGATCTGTGCGTGTCCCATGGTGCGTCCTTTCGATGAGGCGGAACCCGCCATGCAATGTGCATTGCGCCGTTGTCGCCTTCGAGGAGGATGTTAGCTACGTTGCTAACTTGCGTCAAGCCAAGCGCTCGCGCCCGCGTAATCCAAGGATCGAGTCCACGCGTCAATAAGCATTAACGCCTAAGGCAGGCACGTCAAAAGCACCTACGATCCGCTTGAAATGTACTTTGACAACAAAGTACAAAACAAACGAATCATGAACTTCGACGAAGCACATCAAGCAACGACGGCCGATGCCTTGGTCGCCGCCTACGCCCGGCGCGAGCTCACGCCCACGCAGGTCGCCGAGCGCTGTCTGGCGCGTGCGCAGACCGCGCGCGGCGTGTTCACGCAGCTCACCGTGTCGCGGGCCCTCGCGCAGGCCGAACGGGCCACCGCGCGCTGGCGGGCCGGCACGCCGCTCGGCCCGATGGACGGCGTGCCGCTGACCTGGAAGGACCTGTTCGACATCCGCGGCACACCGACCACGGCCGGCTCGGCCTTGCTTGCACGGGCCGAACCGGCGAAGGCCGATGCCACGCTGGTGGCGCATGCCGAGGCGGCCGGCATGGTCTGCATCGGCAAGACCAACCTGAGCGAGTTCGCCTATTCGGGGCTGGGCCTGAATCCGTTCTTCGGCACGCCGGTGAACCCGGCCCTCGGCACGCGTGCCAGGGCACCGGGCGGATCGTCCTCGGGGGCCGCGCTGGCCGTCGCGCTCGACATCGCGCCGATCGGCATCGGCACCGACACCGCCGGCTCGGTGCGCGTTCCGGCATCGTTCAACGGGCTGGTCGGCTACCGGGCCAGCAGGCGGCGCCATGCGATGACGGGCGTGTTCGCGCTCGCCCCGTCGCTCGACACCGTCGGGCCGCTGGCGCACTCGGTGGCCGATTGCATCGCCATGGATGCGGTGCTCCAGGGCGGCCGCGGCGACGAAGCACGCGAACTGCTCGCCGGCGGCTTCGACGCAGCCCGCCGCACCCTGGCGCAGCAGACCTTCGTTGTCGACCCCACCATCCTCGACAGCGAGCGCGTCACGACGGCGGTGCGCGAGAACCTGCGGGCGCGGATGCGCTGGCTGCGCGCCGCGGGCGCGACGGTCGTGGAGCGCGAGGTGAAGAGCCTGCACCTCGTGCAGGCGCTGATCGACAGCCACGGCTGGCTCGGCG
>NZ_JBZAYE010000278.1:0-9117 GCF_058244205.1 Variovorax sp. 20P10.2.4 | reverse complement strand
GCGAGCGCCGCTTCCGGCGCCACCACCACGGCATCCGCGACCCCGTCGGCCGCGACCCACTGAATCTCTCTTTCGAATCCGGAAAGACCATCATGAGCGACAACAACACACAGACCACCGCTGCTCCTTCCTCCGCCGCGGTCCCCGAAGCAGGCAACGGCAAGCGCCGCCGTGCACTCACCGCGCTCACCGCCGCGGTGGTCGTGGTCGGTGGCGGCTGGGGCCTCTACGAATGGCTGGTGGCCAGCCACTACGAGGACACCGACAACGCCTACGTGCAGGGCAACGTGATCCAGATCACGCCGCAGATCGGCGGCACCGTGATGGCGATCAACGCCGACGACACCGACTACGTGAAGGCCGGCCAGCCGCTGGTACAGCTCGACCCGGCCGATGCCAAGGTCGCGCTCGAACAGGCCGAGGCCGCGCTCGCGCAGACCGTGCGCCAGACCCGCACGCTGTACGCCAACAACGGCTCGCTGGCCGCGCAGGTCACGCTGCGCCAGAGCGACATCGTCAAGGCGCAGAGCGACATCGCCAAGGCCCAGGACGACCTGCAGCGCCGCCGCGCGCTGTCGGGCAACGGCGCGGTGTCGAAGGAAGAACTCAACCATGCCGAGACCACGCTCGCCAACGCGAAGAGCGCGCTGGCCGCGGCGCAGGCCGGCGTGATCGCCGCGCGCGAGCAGCTCGCCAGCAACCAGTCGCTGACCGAGGGCACCAGCGTGGCCGAGCACCCGAGCGTGCTGGCCGCCGCCGCCAAGGTGCGCGAGGCCTATCTCGCCACGCAGCGCGTCGCCATGCCCGCGCCGGTCGACGGCTACGTCGCCAAGCGCACCGTGCAGCTCGGCCAGCGCGTCGCGGCCGGCACGCCGATGATGTCGATCGTGCCGCTCAACCAGCTGTGGGTCGACGCCAACTTCAAGGAAGTGCAGCTGCGCAATATCCGCATCGACCAGCCGGTGAAGCTCACCGCCGACGTCTACGGCAAGAAGGTCGAGTACACGGGCAAGGTCGCCGGCCTCGGCGTGGGCACCGGCAGCGCCTTCGCGCTGCTGCCCGCGCAGAACGCCACCGGCAACTGGATCAAGGTGGTGCAGCGCGTGCCGGTGCGCATCGCGCTCGACGCCGAGCAGCTCAAGGCCAACCCGCTGCGCATCGGCCTGTCGATGGACGTCGAGGTCGACATCACGCAGAAGGCCGGCAAGATGCTGGCCGACGCGCCGCGCGCCGCCGCGCTCACGCAGACGCAGGTCTACAGCCAGCTCGACCGCGGCGCCGACGCCGAGGTCGACCGCATCGTGGCCGCCAACCTCGGCAACAGCGCGACCGCCAAGGCGGTGCACGTGCCCTCGGTGCCCGCCAACCGCGCCGCGCCCGCGATCTCGCCGGCCTCGGCCGCGCAGATCCCCGCACAAGGCCAGCCCGGTTGATCGCCACGGCGCTTTCGTTCCGACCGCTGTCGCGCTGAACCATGGCCACCGCCGCCGCACCCGCCTACGTCGCACCGCCTCCGCTCGAGGGCTCCGCCCGCGTGTGGGGGACGATCGCGCTTTCGGCCGCCACCTTCATGAACGTGCTCGACTCGTCGATCGCGAACGTGTCGCTGCCGGCCATCTCGGGCGACCTTGGCGTGAGCACCACGCAAGGCACCTGGGTCATCACCAGCTTCGCGGTGGCCAATGCCATCGCGGTGCCGCTCACCGGCTTCATGACGCAGCGCTTCGGCCAGGTCCGCCTGTTCGTGGCGAGCGTGATCCTGTTCATGATCAGCTCGCTGCTGTGCGGCCTGGCGCCGAACATGACCACGCTGATCGCGTTCCGCGCGCTGCAGGGCTTCGTCGCGGGACCGATGATCCCGCTGTCGCAGACGCTGCTGCTGTCGAGCTATCCGCGCGCCAAGGCCGGCCTCGCGATGGCCATGTGGTCGATGACCACGCTGGTCGCGCCCGTGATGGGGCCGCTGCTCGGCGGCTGGATCACCGACAACATCTCCTGGCCCTGGATCTTCTACATCAACATCCCGGTGGGCATCGTCGCCGCGGCCATCACCTGGGTGCTGTACCGCAAGCGCGAGAGCCTGACCCACAAGGTGCCGATCGACGCCATCGGCCTCGCGCTGCTGGTGATCTGGGTCGGCGCGCTGCAGCTCATGCTCGACAAGGGCAAGGAGCTCGACTGGTTCCACTCGGCGCAGATCGTCACGCTCGCGGTGGTGGCCGTCGTCGGCTTCGCCTTCTTCCTGATCTGGGAGCTGACCGAGAAGCATCCGGTGGTCGACCTGTCGCTGTTCAAGCGCCGCAACTTCTGGTCGGGCGCGGTCGCCACCGCCGTGGCCTACGGCCTGTTCTTCGGCAACGTGGTGCTGCTGCCGCTGTGGCTGCAGCAATGGATGGGCTACACCGCGACCCAGGCCGGCATGGTGATGGCGCCGGTGGGGCTGCTGGCGATCTTCCTGTCGCCGGTGGTGGGGCTGACCATCGCCAAGGTCGACCCGCGCCGCTACGCCACCTTCTCGTTCCTGGTGTTCGCGCTGGTGCTGTGGATGCGGTCGAACTTCAACACCCAGGCCGATTTCGGGACCATCATGATCCCGACCTTCATCCAGGGCATCGCGATGGCGTTCTTCTTCATCCCGCTGGTGACGGTCACGCTCTCGGGCCTCACGCCCGATCGCATCCCGGCCGCCTCGGGCCTGTCGAACTTCCTGCGCATCACGGCCGGCGCCATGGGCACCTCGATCGCCACCACCCTGTGGGAGAACCGCGCGACGCTGCACCATGCGCAGCTCGCGGAGTCGATCAACCAGGGCAACATCGCGGCCACCAGCGCGATGTCGGGGCTCGCGAGCAACGGCTTCAGCACCGAGCAGGTGATGGGCCAGATCAATCGCCTGGTCGACCAGCAGTCCTTCATGCTGGCCTCGAACGACATCTTCTATGCATCGGCCGTGCTGTTCCTGCTGCTGATTCCGCTGGTGTGGTTCGCACGGCCGCAATCGGGCGGCGCGGGCAGCGACGCGGCGGCCGGCGCGCACTAAGCCCGCTTTCACCGCATCACCCACGGACCCCCAGGTTTCGCAAGAGGCCTGGGGGTTTTGTTCGCATACAGTCGCGCGCATGGATCAGTTCGCCGCCTTGAAGGCATTTCGCGCCGTGGTCGAGGCCGGCGGCTTCACGGCCGCGGCCGCGGCCATGGACGTCTCGCACACCGTCGTCTCGCGCCAGGTCAAGCAGCTCGAGGCCGCGCTCGGCGTGCAGCTGCTCAACCGCACCACGCGCCGCTTCGCGCTCACCGAGGCCGGCCAGACCTACTACCAGCACAGCCGCCAGATCCTCGACCAGCTCGAGGCCGCGGCGCTGGCCGTCGCACGGCACCAAGTCGAGCCCACGGGCCTGCTGCGCATCAACGCGCCGATGTCCTTCGGCCTCGAGGCGCTCGCGCAATGGCTGCCGGCTTTTCTCGAAGCGCATCCGCAGCTCAAGGTCGACCTGGTGTGCAACGACCGCTTCGTCGACCTGATCGAGGAGGGCTTCGACGTGGGCCTGCGGCTGGCCTATGCGCTGTCGGACTCGACGCTGATCGTCAAGCGGCTCGCGAGCTTCGAGGAGTGGTGGGTGGCCTCGCCCGACTACCTGCGGCGGCGCGGCACGCCGGTCGTGCCGGCCGACCTCGCGGCGCACGAGTGCCTCAACTACTCGCTCGCGGGCAAGGTCGGGCAGCCGAGCTTCACCGCGCGCGACGGCAGCGTGCACACGGTCGAGGTCGGTGGCCGGTTGCAGGCCAACAGCGGCATCGTGCTGCGCACGGCCGCGCTGGCCGGCACCGGGCTCGCGCTCTCGCCGGCCTTCCTGCTGCGCGACCATCTCGCGCGCGGCGAGCTGGTGCGCGTGCTGCCGGACTTCAGCCAACCGGCGTTGAACCTCTTCGCGCTCTATCCGCAGAACCGGCACCTGTCGCCCAAGGTGCGCGCCTTCGTCGATTTCGCGGCGGCGCGTTACAGCGCCGGCTGATCGAGCAGCCGCAGCAGCTCATCGGTCGAGCGCACCTCGGCCACCACGTCCGACACGCCGCGCAGCGCCGCGCGATGCAGTTCGCGATGGCCGAGCACGCCGCCGTCCTCCAGGTCGAGGTCGCGCGTCGCGCAGGCATCGCCCGCGATCAGGTTCTGGTAGCCGCGAGGCGCGGCATCGAAGGCGGTGGCCGACACGCACATGTGCGTCATGAGGCCGGTGAGGATCAAGGTGCGGATGCCGCGCGCCTGCAGTTCGGCATCGAGCGAGGTGCCCGCGAAGGCGCTCGGTGTCGCCTTCGTCAGCACCGCGTGCCGCGCGGCGGGGCGCAGCTCGGAGTGGATGTCGAAGGCCGCGCTGCCCTGCGCGAAGATCGGGCTGTCGGCGGGCGCGAGGTGCTGCACATGGAACACCGGCATCGCATGCCGGTCCGCCGCCTCGATCAGCCGTCGGGCCTGGCGCAGCGCCGGCAGGCCATCGGGGATCGGCATGCGGCCGTCGAAGTACTCGTTCTGGAAATCGATCGCGATCAGCGCCGTGGTGGCGGGATCGAGGCGGGTGGTCGGCTGCGCGCCGGTGAGCGTGCGGATGCTGGGATGCTGCATGGACTTCTCTGTGTGACTGAAGAAGACCGAAGCGTACGAAGCGCGGGCCTGCCGGTGTAGATGCGCCGCCGCACAACACTTGTGCGAATCGCGAAGGTCGGCGCGCACGGGTCGAAGCCACCTGCCTGCCGCCGATGGACCGCGTGCGATGCAGCGGCGATGTAGTTCGGAAGTGCGCGCGAAAAAGCAGCGATCGCGTGCGCGCGGCATGCTGCGGTGCACATGCTTTGTCGTTGCGGCGACAGTGTGCCGACGGCATGCATGCCGGACATGCGTCACCGTTCGAGAAGGTTGCACTGCAGCATAGGCATTTGCCCCAGTATGCAAGCGAGAGGCGCCCCCCAACAATCGGTCCGCGCTCGATGGTGGCGCTGTGAGAACAAACGCATGACAGACTTTTTCGGTCACTACCCGGGCGGCTTCGCGAGATGAGCGACGTCATTCTCGAAACACGCCAGCTCACCAAGGAATTCAAGGGTTTCACCGCGGTCAGCAAGGTCAATCTCTCGGTCGTGCGCGGTTCGATCCACGCGCTCATCGGACCCAACGGCGCAGGCAAGACGACCTGCTTCAACCTGCTCACGAAGTTCCTCGAGCCCACCAGCGGCACGATTCTTTTCAACGGCCAGGACATCACGGGCGAGCGCCCCGCGCAGATCGCGCGGCGCGGCATCATCCGCTCGTTCCAGATCTCGGCCGTGTTCCCGCACCTTACGCTGCTGGAGAACGTGCGCCTGGGGCTGCAGCGCCGCCTGGGCACCTCGTACCACTTCTGGAAGAGCGAGAAGTCGCTCGAGCCGCTCAACGCCCGGGCCCGCGAGCTGCTCGCGGAGGTGGGCCTGGAGGAACTCGCGGAAGAGCAGACCGTGAACCTGCCTTACGGCCGCAAGCGCGCGCTCGAGATCGCGACCACGCTCGCGATGGAGCCCGAGCTGATGCTGCTGGACGAACCCACGCAGGGCATGGGCCATGAGGACGTGCACCGCGTGGCCGAGCTGATCAAGCGCGTGTCGGCGGGCCGCACCATCCTGATGGTCGAGCACAACATGAGCGTGGTCTCGACCATCGCCGACACCATCACCGTGCTGCAGCGCGGCGCCGTGCTGGCCGAAGGCCCCTACGCCGAGGTCTCGAAGAACCCGCAGGTCATGGAGGCCTACATGGGCACCACGGACGGCCAACTGCAGGGAGCCCACTGATGACCGCCGCATTGGAAATCAAGGGCCTGCAGGCCTGGTACGGCGAATCGCATGTGCTGCATGGCGTCGACATGGTCGTGCAGCCGGGCGAGGTCGTCACCTTGCTGGGCCGCAATGGTGCGGGCCGCACCACCACGCTGCGCGCGATCATGGGCCTGACGGGCGCGCGCAAGGGCAGCATCGAGGTCAATGGCCGCGAGACGATCGCGATGCCCACGCACCGCATCGCGCACCTGGGCATCGGCTATTGCCCCGAGGAACGCGGCATCTTCGCGAGCCTGTCGTGCGAGGAGAACCTGATGCTGCCGCCGGAGCTGAAAGGCGCGGGGCAGGGCATGTCGGTCGACGAGATCTACGCGATGTTCCCGAACCTGGCGGAGCGCCGCCACAGCCAGGGTACGCGGCTGTCGGGCGGCGAGCAGCAGATGCTGGCGGTGGCTCGGATCCTGCGCACGGGCGCCAAGCTGCTGCTGCTCGACGAGATCTCCGAAGGCCTGGCGCCGGTGATCGTGCAGGCGCTCGCGCGAATGATCACGACCCTGCGTTCCAAGGGCTACACCATCGTGATGGTGGAACAGAACTTCCGCTTCGCGGCGCCGCTGGCCGATCGCTTCTATGTGATGGAGCATGGCCGCATCGTCGAGAAGTTCGGCGCCGCCGAACTCGAAGCCAAGATGCCCGTGCTCAACGAGCTGCTGGGCGTCTGAACCTTTTTCCCCTCCCGTCCACAAGACCCCGACGTTCCCGTCCTCATCTCACAAAGATTCTTTCAGGAGACTTCGCATGCAAAAGAAACTCGGCCTCATCGCAGGTGCCATCGCCGTCCTCGCCCTCGCAGCCACCGGCGCGCAGGCCCAGGAAAAGGTCAAGATCGGCTTCGTCACCGACCTGTCGAGCCTGTACGCCGACCTCGAAGGCAAGGGTGGCGCCACCGCCATCCAGATGGCCATCGACGACTTCGGCGGCAAGGTGCTGGGCCAGCCCATCGAGCTGCTGACCGCCGACCACCAGAACAAGGCCGACATCGCTGCCTCGAAGGCGCGCGAATGGATCGACACCGCCGGCGTGACCATGGTCTTCGGCGGCACCAACTCGGGCGTGGCGCTGGCCACGGCCAAGGTGGCCGAAGAGAAGAAGCGCGTGTACTTCAACAACGGCGCGGGCAGCTCGGTGCTGACCAACGAGCAGTGCAGCCCCTACACCATCCACTACGCCTACGACACGGTCGCGCTGGCCAAGGGCACGGGCGCGGCGGTGGTCGACCGCGGCGGCAAGAGCTGGTTCTTCCTGACCGCAGACTACGCCTTCGGCCATGCGCTCGAAGCCGACACCACCAAGGTGGTGAAGGAGAAGGGCGGCTCGGTGGTGGGCTCGGTGCGCCATCCGCTCAATGCGTCCGACTTCTCGTCCTTCCTGCTGCAGGCGCAGAACTCGAAGGCGCAGATCCTCGGCCTGGCGAACGCCGGCGGCGACACGATCAACGCGATCAAGGCCGCGAAGGAGTTCGGCATCAACAAGTCGATGAAGACCGCCGGCCTGCTGGTGTTCCTCAGCGACATCCACAGCCTGGGTCTCAAGAACACCGAAGGCCTGCTGCACACCACGAGCTGGTACTGGGACCTGAACGACGACACGCGCAAGTTCGCCAACCGCTTCTTCGAGAAGACCAAGCGCATGCCGACCGACGTGCAGGCCGCCGACTACTCGGCCACGATGACCTACCTGAAGGCCGTGGCCGCCGCCAAGACCACCGATTCCGACAAGGTGATGGCGCAGCTCAAGAGCATGAAGATCGACGACTTCTACGGCAAGGGCCAGATCCGCGCCGACGGCAGCTTCATCCACGACATGTACCTGGTGGAAGCGAAGTCGCCGGCCGAGTCGAAGAAGCCCTGGGACTACCTGAAGGTGCTCAAGACGCTGCCGGGCGACCAGGTCTTCACGACCAAGGCCGAAACCAAGTGCGCGCTCTGGAAGTGAAGAGCGCCTGAGACCGCCCCGCCGAAGAACACGAGACCACCACGAGGATCACCACCATGAAACGCAGCGCCATCGCTTCCGCCTGTCTGCTCGCCACTGCCTTCGTGGCGGCGGGCGCCGCCCAGGCGCAGGACAAGGTCAAGATCGGTTTCGTCACCGACATGTCCAGTCTCTACGCCGACGTGGAGGGCAAGAATGGCGCGGTGGCGATCCAGATGGCCATCGACGACTTCGGCGGCAAGGTCAACGGCCTGCCGATCGAACTGCTGACCGCCGACCACCAGAACAAGGCCGACATCGCGGCCTCTAAGGCGCGCGAGTGGATCGACACGCAGGGCCTGACCATGCTGTTCGGCGGCACCAACTCGGGCACGGGTCTCGCGATGGCCAAGGTGGCGCAGGAGAAGAAGCGCGTGTTCGTGGTCAACGGTGCCGGCACCTCGGCGCTCACCAACGAACAGTGCAGCCCCTACACCGTGCACTACGCCTACGACACCGTCGCGCTCGCCAAGGGCACGGGCGGCGCCGTGGTGGAGCAGGGCGGCAAGAACTGGTTCTTCCTGACCGCCGACTACGCCTTCGGTGCCGCGCTCGAGGCCGACACCGCGAAGGTGGTGAAGGAGAAGGGCGGCACGGTGGTGGGCGGCGTCAAGCATCCGCTCAACGCCTCCGACTTCTCCTCGTTCCTGTTGCAGGCGCAGAACTCCAAGGCGCAGATCCTGGGTCTTGCCAACGCGGGCGGCGACACCATCAACGCGATCAAGGCGGCCAAGGAATTCGGCATCACCAAGTCGATGAAGATGGCCGGCCTGCTGGTGTTCATCACCGACATCCACAGCCTGGGCCTGAAGAACACCGAGGGCCTGCTGCTCACCACCAGCTGGGACTGGAACCTCGACGAACGCACGCGCGCCTTCGGCCGCAAGTTCTTCGACAAGACCAAGCGCATGCCCACCGACATCCAGGCCGCCGACTACTCGGCCACCATGACCTACCTGAAGGCGGTGCAGGCGGCCAAGACCACCGATGCCGACAAGGTGATGGAGCAGATCAAGAAGATGCCCATCGACGACTTCTACGCCAAGGGCACGGTGCGCGCTGACGGCCGCTTCGTGCACGACATGTACCTGATGCAGGTCAAGGCGCCGTCCGAGTCGCGCCAGCCCTGGGACTACTACAAGGTCGTGGCCAAGCTGCCGGGCGACCAGGTCTTCACGACCAAGGCCGAGAGCAAGTGCGCGCTCTGGAAATGACCGACCCCCGCGGGCCCGCTCGGGCCCGCGCCTGCTGAATCCCCTATGACCATTTCCCTCCCCGCCC
>NZ_JBZAYE010000277.1:0-9176 GCF_058244205.1 Variovorax sp. 20P10.2.4 | reverse complement strand
ACGCCTCTGGGCCGCGCGCTGGCCGAACTCGAGCGCTACGGCAGCACCGGCCTGGTGGTGAACGATCCGGCCGTGGCGGCGTTGCGGCTGACCGGCACTTTCGACCCGCGCGATCCGCGCACCCTGCGCCGCGCGCTGCCAAGCGCCTTGCCGGTGCGGCTGAAGGAGGCGGGCGCGGTCACCGAGCTGGTCGCTGCGCACTGAACGAGAGGCGCCGCTGCCGGGCGCCGGAAAAAATTTTCGGCGGGACTACGGTATTTCTCGCGCTTCGTGCGTCAACCCAGATGAGAACCATTTGTATTCAAAGTCTGGAAACGTAGATGAACTGCTTGAAATCGAAGCCGGCACCGCTGGCCCTGGCCCTGGCGCTCGCCATGGGCCACCTGACCGCATCGGCCCAGGCGCTGCCGGCCGACCCGGTGCCGATCAGCATCGCGGCCCAGCCGCTGGCCCAGGCGCTCAACGACTGGGCGCGCCAGACCGGCGTGCAGCTCGTGGTGCAGCAGAGCCTGGTGGCGGGCAAGACCGCGCCGGCGGTCTCGGGCCGGCTCGCGCCACGCCAGGCGCTCGAACAATTGCTGGCCGGCAGCGGCCTGGCGGCCAGCGTCGAGAGCAATGCGGTGGTCATCCGAACCCTGGTGCCGGGCGCGTCCAACGCGTCGTTGCCGGCCGTCACCGTGCAGGCCGAGGGCGAGCAGAGCGCCACCAGCCGCGTGCAGGGCTACGTGGCCCGGCGCAGCGCCACCGCCACCAAGACCGACACGCCGATCATCGAGACGCCGCAGTCGATCTCGGTGATCACGGCCGACCGCATCGAGGCCATGGGCGCCACCAACCTCAAGGACGCGCTGGGCTACACGCCGGGCGTGTCGACCACCACCTACGGCGCCGACTCGCGCTACGACTGGATCTCGCTGCGCGGCTTCGATGCCTACTCGCCGGGCTTCTATCTCGACGGCCTGCCGCTGCGCAACAACGGCACCTGGGGCGTGTGGCGCACCGAGAACTACGGCTCCGAGCGCATCGAGCTGCTGCGCGGCCCCTCGTCGGTGCTCTACGGCATGAGCGGCCCGGGCGGGGTGGTGAACGTGGTCAGCAAGCGGCCCACGGCCGAGCCGGTGCGAGAGCTGCAGGTGCAGTTCGGCGACAACGCGCGGCGCCAGATCGCGGGCGACTTCGCGGGCCAGCTCGACACCGAGGGCAAGCTGCTCTACCGCATCACCGGCGTGCTGCGCGATGCGCAACTGCCGGCCGCGAAGGAGGCCGACGACCACAGCTACATCGCGCCCTCGCTGACCTGGAAGCCCTCGGCCGACACCAGCTTCACCTTGCTGTCGATGTTCACGCGCTCGCGCGGCGGCGTCTACACGCGCGCGCGGCCCACCATCGGCTCGCTCGAGCCCACCGCGATCGGCACCTACATCCCGTCGAAGCTGTTCACCGGCGAACCTGGCTTCGACAAGTTCAACCAGGACCAGCGGATGATCGGCTACCAGTTCGAGCATCGCATCAATGACACCTTCACCGTGCGGCAGAACGCGCGCTATGCGGCGCAGAAGCTCGACTACCGCGGCGTGCAGGCCTCGGGCTTCGTGACCCTGAATCCCGAGGACGCCAACGACATCGCCAACTTCACGCAGCTCTCGCGCAGCGTGTTCGGCAGCCGCGAGAACATCGGCGCGGTGGCGCTCGACAACCAGCTGCAGGCCGATTTCCGCACCGGCGACGTGACGCACAAGCTGCTGGTGGGGCTGGACTACCAGCGCACCCGCATCGACCAGGTCACCTTCAGCGGCGGCAGCGCGCCGCCGCTGAACATCTACGCGCCGGTCCATGGCGGTGCCTACGACATCCCGGCGCCGTACTTCGACGGCATCACGCGACTGAACCAGACCGGCCTCTACCTGCAGGACCAGATCAAGTGGGGCGAGCGCTGGTCGCTGACCCTGGGCGGGCGCTACGACGACGCCGAGAGCACCGTCTTCAGCCGCCTCGACGGCTCGACCCAGCGCATGCGCGACCACAAGTTCACCAGCCGCGCCGGCCTGGTCTACCTGCACCCGAGCGGCTGGGCGCCGTACCTGAGCTACACCGAGTCGTTCGTACCCACCGCCACCATCGACCCCGTGTCGGGCAACCCCTTCAAGCCCGAGGGCGGCAAGCAATACGAAGCCGGCGTGCGCTACCAGCCGCCCGGAGGCAAGGCGCTCTACAGCGCCGCCGTCTTCGACCTGAAGCGCAACAACTACATCAGCTACGACGCCGACTTCGTGCCCAAGCAGACCGGCGAGATCTCGGTGCGCGGCCTCGAGCTCGAGGCCACGGCCGAACTGGTGCCACGCCTGAACTTCACGGCCTCGTATGCCTACACGCCGCGCGCCATCGTCACGGCCAGCGCCAACAGCGCCGAGATCGGCAAGCAGGCCACCGCGGTGCCGCGCCACCGCTTCTCGGTCTGGGCCGACTACCGCTTCGCCAACGGCGTGAAGCTGGGCCTGGGCGCGCGCTACACCGGCACCAACTACGGCGACGGCGAATCCACCGCGCCGACCAAGGTGCCGGCGGTGACCGTGTTCGACGCGATGGTCGGCTACGACATCGACCGCTGGAGCCTGGCGCTCAACCTGCGCAACCTCACCAACAAGACCTACTTCGCGAACTGCGGCTACGTGGCCTGCTACTACGGCTACCCGCGCACCGCGGTGGCCACGGCCACCTACCGCTGGTAGGCCTCAGGAGCGCGGCATCAGCTCGTAGAAGTCGAAGCCGTTGCTGCGTCCGCCGAGGCAGCCGGCCAGCGTGTCCTCGACCTTGCGCCACAGCGCGAGCCGGTTGCGCCACTTGCGCACGCTGTGGCCCTCGTCGGGAAAGCTCAGGAAGTCCACCGGCCGGCCGAGCCGGCGCAGCTCGGCCACCACGTCGTCGGAATCCTGGCGCAGCACGCGCACGTCGTTGGCGCCGTGGATCACCAGCAGCGGCGCCTCGATGCGCTCGAGCTGCGACACCGGCGAATCGCGCAGCATGCGCGCGCGTTCCTCAGGCTGGTTCACGTCGCCGAAGAAGCGCGCGAAGTAGTGGCGGTTGCGCCAGAACGGCGGCCAGTTCTCGATCACGCGCGGCCAGTTGGCCACGCCGACGATGTCGATGCCGCAGCGGTAGCCGTGCGGCTTGCGGATCAGTTGCGAGAGCACCGAGAAGCCGCCGAAGCTGGCGCCCAGCACCGCCATGCGCCGCGGATCGGCCACGCCCTGGTCGACGGCCCACTGCGCGGCCTCGGCGATGTCCTGCTGCAGCCGGCCGCTGGTTTCGCCCGCGCCCGCCATCATGAAGGCGCGGCCGTAGCCGCTCGAGCCGCGGTAGTTGACCTGCAGCACCGCATAGCCGCGGTTGGTGAGCATCTGCACGGTGTTGAAGCCCGCGGGCAGCCAGCTGTCGCGCGTCCACGGGCCGCCATGGATGCTGATCACCAGCGGCGCCGGGCCCTGCACGCCGCGCGGGCGCGCGAGGTAGCCGTGGACCTGCAGGCCGTCGGAGGCCTTGAACGCGAAGGGCTCGGTCGACGAGAAGAAGTCGTCGCCGTTCTCGCGCGGCGGAGGGGTGAGGCGTGCCAGCGCCTGGCTGTCGCGGTCGAGCAGCAGTTCGACCGTGCCGGTCTCGGTGACCGCGCGCAGCACCATGCGCCGCTGGTCGAGCGTGCTGCTCTGCGGGCGCGCGATCACGGGCTCGGCGGCGAGCCAGCCGCGCTCGCGCGCGCGCTTCATGGCGGCGGTCACCTCCGCGTCGAGCGTGGCGTCGAGGTAGCGGATGCGCGGGCGGCCGGGCTCGGAGGTCCAGGCCTGTGGCGCGCCCTCGTTCGGCGGGAAATAGACGGCCCCGAGGTCGACCTGCGCGTCCTCGGCCAGCACCTTCTCGGCGCCGGTGGCCAGGTCGGCCTCGACCAGCACCAGCTTGTCGCGCCCGATGTTGCCGAGCGCCCAGAGCCGGCCGCCGCCGCGGTCGATGCGCAGCGGCGCGTAGGCATCGAAGGCCTCGATGGTCTTGAAGGGGCGCCAGCTGCCGTCGCCCTGGCGCAGTTCCATCAGCAGGTCGGAGCCGTCGACGCTGCCGAGCTGGCGCATGCGCGCGGCCAGCTCGCGCCGGGTGTCGACGTACCAGGCGACCACGCGGCTGCCGGGCTCGCCGCGCGCCACCTCGCGCACGCTGCGGGTGCGCGGGTCGGCCTCGAACAGGTCGAGGCTGGTGCGGTCGTTGCGGTTGCTCGTGAAGAAGAAGTTCGGGCTGCCGGGCGCGCCGCCGATGACGCCGGCCGAGCGCACGCCGGGCCAGGGCGTGACGGCCCAGGGCCGGGCCTCGGGCGACTGGCTGTCGAGCACGAAGATCTGCGTGTTCTCGTCGCCGCTCGCGTCCTTGAGGTAGGCGATGTGGCGGCTGTCGGGCAGCCAGGCGTAGGCGGACGCGTTCGCGAGCGTGCCGGTGGCGAAGCTGCGCGTGCTGGTCGACTGCACCGTGGCCGCGTCGGCGCTGTCGCGCACGGCCAGGCCCACGTCGGTGCCGACGGTCTGCACCCACAGCAGCTTGCGGCCGTCGGGCGACAGCACGTGGCCGCCGACCGTGTCGACATTGGCGACGAAGCGGCGCATCGGCACCAGCGGCGGCAGCGTCCGGTCCTGGCGGGCCTGGACCAGCGCCGGATGGGTGGGCGCGGTGGCGCAGGCGGACAGCAGCAAGGCGCCGGCGGCGCAGGCCAGGGCGAGCAGGGCGGTGGGGCGAAAGTCGCGGCGCATGGTTCCGGTTCCAGGAGACGGTGGCCGCCGATTGTGCGAAGCCCGACCTTGGGCGAAGCCAAAGATGGCGCGCCCTGTCTTTGGCTGGCCCCAAGGTCCGCGCGCGCACAATCGCCGCGTGCACATCCTGCTGATCGAAGACGACCTCGACCTGGGCCGCGCGCTGCAGGCCGCGCTCAAGGTGGACGGCCTCACGAGCGAATGGCTGCGCCGCGCCCGCGACGCGCCGCGCGTGCCCGACGCGGCCGTGTTCGACTGCGTGCTGCTCGACCTCTCGCTGCCCGACGGCAACGGCTTCGAACTGCTGGCACGCTGGCGCGGCGAGGGCGGCACGGTGCCGGTGATCGTGATCACCGCGCGCTCGGCGGTCGAGGACCGGCTGGCCGGCCTCGACGGTGGCGCCGACGATTTCGTCATCAAGCCCTTCGCCACCGCCGAGCTGATCTCGCGCATCCGCGCGGTGCTGCGACGCTCGGCGCGCCAGGCCAGCGAGGTCTGGACGCTGGGGCCGCTCTCGATCGCGCCGCGGCGCCACCAGGCCACGCTGGCGGGCAGCGCGCTCGAGCTGTCGCCGCGCGAGTTCAGGCTGCTGCTCGAGCTGGCGCGAGAGCCCGGCGCGGTGGTCGCCAAGGGCGTGCTCGCGCAGCGGCTGGAACCGCTGGGCGAGCCGCTGGACTTCGCGGCGGTCGAGGTCCACGTGTCGAACCTGCGGCGCAAGATCGGCGCGACGCGCGTGCACACGGTGCGCGGCGTGGGCTACATGCTGACGCCATGAGCCGTCTGTCATTCGCCTGGCCCGGCCCCAGCATCGGCCGGCGCGTGCTGGCCGCGATCCTGATCGCCTTCGTCGGCGTCTGGCTGATGCTGCTGGCCTACTTCTACGTCGAGTTCCGCCAGGCGCTCGCGGTCGACCAGGGGCTGAAGAAGCTGGGCCGCGCGATGAGCGCCTCGCTGCGCGAGGTCGACAGCGACGCGCAGGCGGTGGGCGTGATGCGTTCCACCGCGACCCAGTTCAGGACCCTGCGCATCAGCGGCAATCCGGGCGGCAGCGTGTGGATGGAACTGCGCCGGCGCGACGATGGCACGGTGCTCTACCGCTCGGCTGCGCTCGGCGACCGGGTGCTCGACGCGCCGGCGCCGCAGGTGATCGAGCGCGATTTCGATGGCGTCTCGTACTGGGTCCACGGCACCGAGGCCGGCCGCTGGCGGCTGCAGCTCGCCGAGCCGCGCATCACGGGCTGGTGGGTGCTCGAGCGCAACGCCACGCGCCTGCTGCCCTACCTGCTGCTGGCCTTCCCGATCGTGCTGCTGCCGGTGTGGCTGGCGGTGCGGCTCGGGCTGCGGCCGCTGCAGCGGCTGGCCGACCTCATCGCACGGCGCGGCAGCAGCGACCTGTCGCCGATCGGCTACGACCCGCCCCAGGCCGAGCTCAAGCCGCTGACCTCGGCGCTCGAACGCATGCTGCGCCAACTGCGCGACAAGCTCACGCAGGAGCGCGCCTTCGTGCACGACGCGGCGCACGAGCTGCGCACGCCGATGGCGGTGATCGCCGCGCAGGCCCATGCGCTGGCCGGCGCGGCCGACGCCGCCGAGCGCGAGCGCGCGCAGCTGCATCTGGAGCAGGCGATCGCGCGTGCCTCTCACCTCACGCAGCAGCTGCTCGACCTGGCGCTGCTCGACGATGCGCAGCCCTCGGCGCCGAAGCGCGTCGACGTGGCGCAGTTCGCGCGCGGGCTGCTCGCGCAGGCGGCGCCGCAGGCCATGGCACGCGGCATCGAGCTGGCGCTCGAGGCGCCCGACAGCCTGCAGGCGGAGGTCGATGTGCCGGCGCTGCAGTCGGTGCTCGAAAACCTGCTGCACAACGCGATCCGCCATGTGCCCGACGGCGCGCAGGTGGCGATGACGCTGCGTGTGGAAGACGGCCGCCTCGCGCTGCTGGTGGCCGACGACGGGCCCGGCATTCCCGAGGCCGAGCGCGAGCGGGTGTTCGAGCGCTTCCACCGCGGCGAGGGCGCGCACGAGACGCCGGGCTCGGGCCTGGGCCTCGCGATCGTGAAACAGGCGGTGCACCGCATGGGCGGCGAGGTGACCATCGTCGACGGCCTGGCACCGGGGCGCGGCGTGGGTTTCAGCGTCCGGCTGCCGCTTGCGGGCCGCACGAACACTTACGGCTGAAGGGCATCGCCCGGGTTGACAGGGGCCGCGCGCAGCTTCGATACTGAACTTGCAGGTTCATCAATCAAGCTCCAAGGAGATACCCATGCAAAGGATCGTTCCCTGCCTCTGGTTCGACGGCAATGGCGAGGAGGCATTGAAGTTCTACAGCGCGATCTTCCCGAACTCGCGCGTGACCGATACCCTGTTGTGGGGCGACGTGAATCCCGCCAAGAAGGGCTCGCTGCTCACCGCCACCTTCGAGCTCGACGGCCAGGCGTTCATGGTGCTCAACGGCGGTCCCGAGTACAAGTTCACCCCGGCCATCTCGATGTACGTGAGGTGCGAGACCCAGGCCGAGGTCGACCACTACTGGGACAAGCTGCTCGAGGGCGGCGGCCAGCCGGTGCAGTGCGGCTGGCTCACCGACCGCTTCGGCGTCTCGTGGCAGGTCGCGCCCGACGCGATCATCCGGATGTTCCAGGACAAGGATCCCGCGAAGGCCAAGCGCGCGATGGAGGCGATGATGAAGATGGTCAAGCTCGACATCGCCACCGTGAAGAAGGCCTTCGACGGCGCTTGATCGCTACACCAGCCGGTGGATCGCCTTCTTGCGCCACACCAGCTGGTAGTACGCGGTCTGCAGCAGCAGCATCGCGCCGAAGGTCACCGGGTAGGCATACCAGATGCCGTCCAGGCCGATGCGGTGGCTCATGAACCAGGCCACCGGCACCTCGAGCCCGAGCAGGCAGGCGATCGAGATCAGCGTGGGCACCAGCACCGAGCCGCTGGCGCGCATGATCCCCGACAGCGCCGAGGCCATGCCGAAGATCACCAGGCTCCACAGCATGATGTGCAGCAGCTCCTGCGCGATCTCGATCACCGGCGCGCTGGTGATGAAGAAGCCCATCAGCGGCCGCGAGAACAGATAGCCCAGCAGCACCAGGCCGCCGGTGAGCAACAGGTTCATCATCAGCGCGGTGCGCGCGATGGCGCCGAGGCGGTCGGCGCGGCCGGCACCGATGGCCTGCGCGCCGAGGATCGAGGCCGTGATCGCGATCGAGATGGCCGGGAACTGCACATAGGCCACCACCTGGTTGACCGCGCCGTAGGCGGCCGTGGCGCTGGAGCCGTAGCCGTTGACCAGCGACAGCAGCACCACCTCGGCCAGCGCCACCACGATCATCTGCACGCCCGTGGGCACGCCGACCTTGAGCACGGTCTTGAGCAGTTGCGGGTCGATGCGCATGCTGCGCAGGAAGGCCGCGTCGGGCGCGAGCGGGCTGTTGCGCTGGCGCAGCCGCCAGCCCAGCCACAGGGTCGCCACCAGGAACGAGAGCACCGAACCCCAGGCGCCGCTGGTCACGCCCAGCTGCGGCAGGCCGCCCCAGCCGCGGATCAAGGCGGGCGTGACGAGCATGCCGATGGTGGTGGAGATCAGGAGCGTGAGCAGCGGCGTGACGGTGTCGCCCACGCCGCGCAGCATCGCGGTCGAGATCAGGAACACGAACACGCCGGGCATCGCGATCAGCATGATCCGCGCATAGCGCGTGGCCTCGGCCAGCACGTCGGGCGGCGTGCCGAGCGCGGCCAGCAGCGGCGTGGTGAAGGCGCCGCCGAACACCGCGATCACCAGGCCCATCAGGATGCCCACGCTCAGCGTGGTGCCGGCCACCGCCTTGGCGCGGGCGACGTCGCGCGCGCCCCAGGCCTGGCCGATCAGCACCGAGGCGCCGGCGCCCAGGCCGATCACGAAGGCGATGAAGAAGAAGAACACCGGGAAGAAGCTAGAGACCGCGGCCAGCGCGGTCACGCCGATCATCTGGCCGATGTAGATGTTGTTGAGCGTGCCCGACAGCGACTGCAGGATGTTGCTCAGCAGCATGGGGGCGAGGAAGAACAGGAAGGTCTTCCACAGGGCACGCGGCGCGCCCACGGGTGCCACGGGCGTGCCCTGGAGGCCGCTCGGGTTGGGGGCTGTGTCTGTCTTGGCGTTCATTCGTGGGTCCAGCTCGCGCCGGAGAGTTCTTGGAGGTGGGCCCGCAGGTCCTCGGGCCAGGTCGAAATGTGTTGCTCGAAGCGCTCGCGCTCGAGCGCGAACAGGGCGCGCATGGCTTCCTCGAAACCGGGCAGGTTGCCGGCCAACACGGTCATCACGCCGTAGGTGGCTTCCCGCGCCGCGCGTGCGGCATCGCGCCCTGCGTTGACGCGGCGTGCCTCGTCGATCAGCCGGCGCAG
>NZ_JBZAYE010000276.1:0-9193 GCF_058244205.1 Variovorax sp. 20P10.2.4 | reverse complement strand
GCGATCTCCGACACCCAGCTCTGGAAGCGCGCGGCGTGAGCGCCGCGGTCCCTGCATCGATCGCGCCGCTGCGCGAGTTCGTGGTCGACTTCGGCCGCCTGCTCGACGGCCGGCCCGACGAGCGCGCCATCCTCGCCGAGGGCGGCGCGCTGTTGCGCCGTCTGGTGGCGCGCGACGACTGGCTGCCCGAGGCCTTCGCGCAGCCCGACCCCGCGCGCTACCAGCAGTTCCTGCTGCATGCCGACAGCACCGAGCGCTTCTCGGTCGTGAGCTTCGTCTGGGGACCGGGCCAGGCCACGCCGGTGCACGACCACACCGTGTGGGGCCTGATCGGCATGCTGCGCGGCGCCGAGTACAGCCAGCCCCATGCCTTCGGCGACGACGGCCGGGCGCGGCCCGTGGGCGACGCGGTGCGGCTCGACGAAGGCGACGTCGAGGCCGTCTCGCCCACCGTCGGCGACCTGCACCGCGTGCACAACGCGCACGCGGACCGCGTGTCGATCAGCATCCATGTCTATGGCGCCAACATCGGCGCGGTGCGGCGGCATACTTACCCGGCCGAGGGCGGGCGCAAGCCCTTCGTCTCGGGCTACACCAACACGCTGCTGCCCAATCTCTGGGACCGGTCCGCTGAACGCCGGGCGGTCCCGCCCGACACCACGCCATGACCGACGCCACGCTCCAAGCCACCTCCGCCTTCCCCGTCCTCTCGTTCGCCGCCGTGCGCGAACGCCTGCTCACGCCCGGCGCCGAGATCGCGCTGCTCGACGTGCGCGAGGAGGACCCCTTCGCCCAGGCCCATCCGCTGTGGGCCGCGAACCTGCCGCTGTCGCGCATCGAGATCGAGGCCTGGCGCCGCATCCCGCGCCGCGACACCTTGATCGTGCTGTTCGGCGAGCACCGCGGCACCGATCTCGCACCGCTGGCCGCGCGGCGGCTCGTCGGCCTCGGCTACACACAGGTGCACCTGCTCGAGGGCGGCCTGGAGGGCTGGCGCGCGGCCGGCGGCGAGCTGTTCCGCGACGTCAACGTGCCGAGCAAATCGTTCGGCGAACTGGTCGAGCACGAGCGCCACACGCCCTCGCTCTCGGCACCCGAGGTGAAGGCGCTGATCGACGAGCGCGCCAACGTGGTCGTGCTCGATGCGCGCCGCTTCGACGAATACCAGACCATGAGCATCCCGGGCGCCACCAGCGTGCCGGGCGCCGAACTGGTGCTGCGCGTGCGCGAGCTCGCGCCCGATCCGGCTACGCGCGTGATCGTCAATTGCGCGGGGCGCACGCGCAGCATCATCGGTACGCAGTCGCTGGTGAACGCCGGCATTCCCAATCCCGTGGCGGCGCTGCGCAACGGCACGATCGGTTGGAAGCTGGCGGGGCAGGTGCTCGACCATGGGGCGGTGCGGCGTGCGCCCGAGGCGGTGAGCGACGCGCATCGTTCGCAGGCGCGTGCCGATGCGCGGCGCGTGGCGGAGAAGGCGGGGGTTCGGTGGGTGGCGGCCGATGCCGTGGACTCGCTCGAGGAGGCGGGGCGGACGGTCTATCGCTTCGATGTGCGCACGCCCGAGGAATACGCGGCGGGTCATCTTCCCGGCTTTGCGGGAGCGCCCGGTGGGCAGTTGGTGCAGGAGACGGATCACCAGGTGCCGGTGCGGCATGCGCGGATCGTGCTGGCGGATGACGATGGGGTGCGGGCTTCGATGTCCGGCTCCTGGCTGGCGCAGATGGGGTGGGAGGTTTATGTGGTGGAGCCTGTGGCTGCTTTCGATGCGTTGAGCGAGCGGGGGGCGTTGGCTGCTGTGTATCCGGAGGTGGCTCGGGCCGTTGGAGAGATCGAGGCGCTGGACTTGGCTCGGTTGCTCGACGGGGATGCTTCGTCGACTGCGGTGATCGATGTGACGGGCAGTGCGAATTACGTGAAGCGGCATGTGCCGGGGGCGTGGTTTGCTGTTCGGGCGCAGCTCTTGGATGCGGTGGCTGAAGTCATTCCTTCGGCTCGGCGCTATGTGTTGACTTGTGGGAGCAGTTTGTTGGCTCGGTATGCGGCTTCGGATTTGCGGGAGTGGCTCGATTCGCGTGGGGAGCTGGATGTGGAGGTGCTCGTGCTGCTTGGGGGGAATGCTGCCTGGTTCTCTGCTGGGCTTCCTTCTGAATCTGGTGAGACTCGTCTGGGTAGTGAGAGGACTGATCGGTATCGGAGGCCTTATGAAGGGACTTCGGCTTCTGTGGAGGCTATGCAGGGGTATCTGGATTGGGAGTTTGGGCTTGTGGAGCAGTTGGGGCGGGATGGGACGCATCTCTTTGTCGTGGCCTGAACCTGTCGGTTGTTTTCTTGCTGAGGCTGTTGGCCGGGACTCGCCCCGGCGGGCGAGTCACTTTCTTTTGCTTCGCCAAAAGAAAGTAACCAAAGAAAAGGCGACCCACTGTCTGCGACCCTCCGCTTCGCTACGGGCAACCTGCGGTGCTCGCGTTTCGCGGGGTCTCGCAGAACTCGCTCCACTGCGTTCCGCTCAAACAGCTGCGAGCCCTTATCCGCGAAACGCTGCGCTCCTCGGCGCAGCCAGAGGGGTGGTTCGGGCCATCGCTGCGCTCGGCCACAGATACCCCAACGGGCCTTCGCTTCGCTCGGCCTCAGTGAAAGATCCAGGGCCTCTGCATACGCACTCACCACACAAGGACGCGCCACGGCGCGTTGACCCTAGTCCCCTCTGGCTGTGCCGAGGAGCGCAGGAGAAAGCGGGATAAGGGCCGCAGCTGTCTGAGCGCAACGAAGTGGAGCGAGTTCTGCGGACCCCCGCTTTCTCCGAGCACCGCAGGTTGCCCGTAGCGAAGCGGAGGGACACAGACAGCGGGGTCGCCTTCTTTTGCTTACTTTTCTTGGCGAGACAAGAAAAGTAAGTCGCCCGCCGGGGCGAGACCCGGCCTACGCCCTCCGCAAGGAGAACACCCTCCAACTAACCCCAGCCCAAGACAACAAAACAAAAAACGCACCTCCCCCGTGCCCCCCAAGCACCAAACAAGGGTAAGTCCCAGTCCACTGGCACCTCCCCCCTCCCACCCCTGGCACTTTGCACCCCACCCCCAACCATGCACAGTACCCCTCGCACCGAAGCCTCGGCCAGCGCCGCCCGCAACAGACAAGGAGAACCCGGATGAACACGCGTCGATCCCTGCACCGTGCAATCGCAGCCACAGCGCTGCTCGTGCTGGCCACCACCGGCACCGCCTTCGCCCAGAAGGCCAAGGAACTCACCTTCGCCCACCAGGACATGCTCGTCCCGCTGCGCCTGGTCATGGAGTCGGGAGAGGTCGAGAAGGCCACCGGCTACAAGATCAACTGGCGCATGTTCTCGGGCGGCGGCGACGTGATCCGCGCCATGGCCTCGGGCGACGTGCAGATGGGCGAGACCGGCTCCAGCCCGCTGACGGCCGCGGCCAGCCAGGGGCAGGACATCAAGCTGTTCTGGATCTCGGCCGACATCGCCGACGCCGAGGCGCTGGTGGCGCGCAATGCCTCGGGCATCGCGAGCCTCAAGGACCTCGCGGGCAAGAAGGTGGCCACGCCCTTCGTCTCCACCGCCCACTACCAGCTCATGGCCGCGATGAAGATGGAAGGCGTCGACGCGAAGAAGGTCAACGTGATGAACATGCGCCCGCCCGAGATCGCGGCGGCCTGGGAGCGCGGCGACATCGACGCCACCTTCATCTGGGACCCGGTGCTCTCCAAGATCCGCTCCAGCGGCAAGGTGATCGCGACCTCGGGCAGCATCGGCAAGCGCGGCGCGCCGACCTTCGAGGGCATCGTGGTCAACGCCAAGTGGGCGGCCGAGAACGAGGCCTTCATGGTGGCGTTCGTGAAGGCGCTCAACCGCGCCAACGACGAGTACAAGGCCTCGGGCAAGAGCTGGACGCCCGACTCGCCGCAGACCAAGGCGATGGCCAAGTGGACCAAGGCCGATCCGAAGGACGTGGGCGCGGCGATGGCGCTCTACAGCTTCCCGACCCTGTCCGAGCAGCTCTCGCCGACCTGGCTCGGCGGCGGCGCGGCCAAGGCGATGGCGAACACGGCGGCCTTCCTCAAGGAACAGGGCCGGGTGCAGGAAGTCAAGCCCGACTACTCGGCCTACGTGACCACCACGTACGTCGAGAAGGCCCTGGCGGCCAAGTGAGCGCTGCGCGGTAAACAAAAAAGCCCATGCCCACGCTCGACATCCGCGACCTCACGGTCAACTACGCCGTCAAGGGCGGCACCCTGCAGGCGCTGGCGCCGGTCAACCTGCGCATGCACGACGGCGACTTCGTGGTCGCGCTCGGCGCCTCGGGCTGCGGCAAGACCACGCTCTTGAACTGCATCGCGGGCTTCCTGCCGCCGTCCACCGGCGAGATCCTGCTCGACGGCCAACCCGTGGCCGGCCCCGGTGCCGACCGCGGCGTGGTGTTCCAGAAGCACGCGCTCATGCCCTGGCTCAATGTGCGCGACAACGTGGCGCTGGGGATGCGGCTCGCGGGCGTCGACCGCGCCACGCGCGACCGCGTGGCGGAAGAGAAACTCGCGCTGGTCGGGCTGCAGAAGTACGCCGACCGCGCGGTGTACGAGCTCTCGGGCGGCATGCAGCAGCGCGTGGGCATCGCGCGCGCGCTGGCCAGCGATCCGGCCGTGCTGCTGATGGACGAGCCGATGGGCGCGCTCGACGCCTTCACGCGCGAGCAGGTGCAGGAGATCCTGCTGCAGGCCTGGTCGACCTCGAACAAGATGGTGTTCTTCATCACCCACTCGGTGGAGGAGGCGCTGTTCCTCGCCACCCGGCTGATCGTGATGAGCCCGAGCCCGGGGCGCATCTCGCACGTCTACGACGAGGTGCCGTTCTCGCGCCAGTACCTCTCGCACGGCGATTCGCGCAAGGTGAAGTCCGAGCCCGAATTCATCCGCATGCGCGAGGAAGTGCTCTCCATCATCCACCACCGCGAGGCCGCCCATGCCTGAGGCCAGCATCGCATCGGTCGCCATGACGCCTCCCACCAAGCCAGCAGTCGTCCCGCCGCCCGCGCCCGGCGCCAAGCTCAAGACCAGCGCCTTCAAGGTGCCGGGCGAGGGCTCGAGCTTCACGATCAGCGTGGTCACGGTGCTGACGCTGATCGCGCTGTGGTTCCTGGTCACCAACATGGGCTGGGTCAAGCCGCTGTTCCTGCCGACGCCGCAGGCGGTGTTCCAGCAGTTCTACGAATACCTGACCGGCCAGGCCAACGACAAGCCGCTGTGGCAGCACTTCCTCGCGAGCATGTTCCGCGTGTTCTCGGCCTTCCTCTTGGCCTGCGTCACGGCCATCCCCGTGGGCATCGCGATGGGCATGAGCCGCTTCTGGCGCGGCATCTTCGATCCGCCGCTGGAGTTCTACCGGCCGCTGCCGCCGCTGGCCTACCTGCCGCTGATCATCATCTGGTTCGGCATCGACGAGCTGCCCAAGGTGCTGCTGATCTTCCTGAGCTGCTTCGCGCCGCTGGCGCTGGCTGCGCGCTCGGGCATGCGCAGCGCCTCGCAGGAGCAGATCAACGCGGCCTACTCGATGGGCGCGAGCTATATGCAGGTGATCCGCCACGTGATCCTGCCCTCGGCGCTGCCCGACATCCTGGTCGGCATGCGCATCGCGATCGGCTTCGGCTGGACCACGCTGGTGGCCGCCGAGATGGTGGCGGCCAACATGGGGCTGGGTCAGATGGTGCTCAACGCGTCGAACTTCCTGCGCACCGACATCGTGATCATGGGGATCGTGGTCATCGGGGTGGTGGCGTACCTGTTCGACCTGCTGATGCGCTGGCTGGAGCGGCGCCTGGTTCCCTGGAAAGGACGCATGTAGAAGAAGGCGCGGCGGGCGGCGAGACCGGCACCGCCGGCGGCATGGGCGAGGGCAGGGCGCCGCCCGGCCCCATCGACTGCTCGAGGAAATCGAGCATCGCGCGCATCGCCGCGCTGTTGTGGCGCCGCTGCGAATAGGCGGCATAGAGCCAGTGGTCGTGCGGCATGTGCTCGCGCAGCACCGGTACCAGCGCGCCGCGCTCCAGGTGCGACTGGGCCAGCGGCTCGGGCACGTAGGCCACGCCCACGCTGCGCAGCGCCAGCTCGATCAGTGCGACCGCGTCGTTGGCCTCCATGCGGCTGTGCACCGGCACCTCGTAGGCCTCGCCTTCGGTCTCGAACGGCAGGTGGGTGGTCGAGGCGGCCGAGTAGCTGAGCACGTCGTGCCGGCTCAGGTCGGCCGGCACGCGCGGCATGCCGCGCAGCGCCCAGTAGGCCGGGGTGGCGCACACCACCATGTCGAACTGCACCAGCCGCCGCACGATCAGGTTCATGTCGTCGATGCGGCCGCCCGTCAGGTGGATGTCGATGCCCTCGCCGATCAGGTCGACCGCGCTGTTGGTGAAGACCAGGCTCACGTAGACGTCGGGATAGCGCTTGATGAACTCGGCGATCACGTCCGAGAGCCAGCCGGCGATCAGCCCGTGCGGCGCGCTCATGCGCAGCCGGCCGCGCGGGTGGGCCCCGTGGGCCTGCAGGTCGTTGAGGGTGTTCTCGGCCATGTCGACCAGCTGGGTGCTGCGCTCGAGCAGCACCTCGCCGGCGTCGGTCAGGCTCAGCGAGCGGGTGGAGCGGTTGAGCAGCCGCACGCCGCTGCGCTCCTCGAGTTCGGCCACGTAGCGGCTGACGGTGGCCTTCGACATGCCCAGCGACAGGGCCGCGCGCGAGAAGCTGCGCCGGAACGCGACTTCGCGAAATGTCTTGATGAGATCGAGTCCGTCCATGAGAGTGGGCGCATTGTTCCAGTTCGGCCAGAGGCCCGCGCCGGCGCAGGGGCATGGTGCAACCTTGGTTTGCGCCCGCCGGACGCATCCGGTTGCATCCGGATCGCCGCCGGCTGCGTACAGGGGGTGATCGGTCCCGGACGGCGGGGCCCGCCAACACGCACGAGAAGGAAGAAGAAGCCATGCCGCAGGACATCGCGTTCGCCATCCGCTGGGTCGAGAAGGGCCTGGTGCCCGATACCGTGGTGCGCCGCGGCATCCGGCGCCTGCTCAAGGACCGGCTGTCGGAGTTGTATGCCGGCAACACCCCGGCCGTGGCCGAGCTGACGCAGGAGTTCGTCGGGCGCATGCGCTCGGCCAGCCTGGCGCCGCTGCCCGAGAAGGCCAACGCCCAGCACTACGAGGTGCCGGCCGCCTTCTTCGGCCAGGTGCTCGGCAACCACCGCAAGTACAGCAGCTGCTACTGGCCCGAGGGCACGCGCACGCTCGAGGAGGCCGAATCGGCCGCGCTGGCCAGCACCTGCGAGCGCGCCGGGCTGGACAACGGCCAGGACATCCTCGAGCTGGGCTGCGGCTGGGGCTCGCTCACGCTGTGGATGGCCGCGCACTACCCGGGAAGCCGGATCACGGCGCTGTCGAACTCGGCCTCGCAGCGCGAGTACATCGAGGCCGAGGCCGCGCGGCGCGGGCTGGCCAATGTGCGGGTGCTCACGCGCGACATCAACGTGTTCGACACCGAGGAGCGCTTCGACCGCGTGGTCTCGGTCGAGATGTTCGAGCACCTGCGCAACTGGCCGCAAGCCTTCGCCAACGTGGCGCGCTGGCTGCGGCCCGGCGGGCGCTTCTTCATGCACGTGTTCGTGCACCGCGAGGCGCCCTATCCCTTCGAGGTGCGCGACGCCAGCGACTGGATGAGCGAGCACTTCTTCTCGGGCGGCATGATGCCCAGCGACGACCTCGCGCTGCACTGCCAGGACGACCTGCGGCTGCTGCGCCGCTGGCGCTGGGAAGGCCGCCACTACCAGCGCACCGCCGAGGCCTGGCTGCGCAACATGGACCAGCGCCGCGAGGCGCTGCGCCCGCTGTTCCAGGCCACCTACGGCGACCAGGCCCATGTCTGGTGGACGCGCTGGCGCCTGTTCTTCATGTCGGTGGCCGAGCTGTTCGGCTACGAGCACGGGCAGCGCTGGTGGGTCAGCCACTACCTGTTCGAGCGGCGCGCCTGAAGCCGGCACGATGAGATTCAGCGCACCGGAAGCCGCCTTCGCCGGCCTCGCCTTCACCGCCGCGGTCGCGCTGGTGGTCTGGCTCGAGAGCCTGGCGCGGCGCGACGCGAGCCTGATCGACCGCTTCTGGCCGCTGCTGATCGCGGGCGCGGGGCTGGTCTACCTGGTGCTGCTGCCGAACGCGCCGCTGCACGAACCGCGCGGCCTGGCCATGGCCGTGCTCGCGCTGCTGTGGGGGCTGCGGCTGGCGCTCTATGTGGCGTCGCGCAACTGGGGGCACGGCGAGGACCGGCGCTACGAGGCGATCCGCGCGCGCAACCAGCCGGGCTTCGGACTCAAGAGCCTGTACCTGGTGTTCGGGCTGCAGGCGGTGCTGGCCTGGATCGTCTCGGCGCCGCTGTTCGTCGGCATGGCGGGCGCGCGGCCGCTGGGCTGGCTCGACATCGCGGGCGGCGCGCTGACGGCCTTCGGCATCGGCTTCGAGGCCATCGCCGATGCCCAGATGTCGCGCTTCAAGGCCGACCCCTCGCAGCGCGGCCAGGTGATGGACCGCGGCCTGTGGCGCTACAGCCGCCATCCCAACTACTTCGGCGAAGCCTGCGTCTGGTGGGGGCTGTGGCTGATGGCGCTGGGCGCGGCCGGCCTCGACGGCGCCTGGAGCGTGGTCTCGCCGCTGCTCATGACCTGGCTGCTGCTGCGCGTGTCGGGCGTGCGCCTGCTCGAGGCCGACATCGGCCACCGGCGGCCGGCCTACCGCGATTACATAGTGCGCACCAACGCCTTCGTGCCGGGGCCGGTGCGCCGGCCGCCGAAATGAGCGTGCGCCATGCCGGCCTGGCGCTGCTGTGCGCGCTGGCCTTCGCGGCGGGCGCGCAGCCGGTGGCCTCGCCCGCCACGGGCGAATGGAATTTCCGCGTGCTGCTCGACGACGCGCCGATCGGCGAGCACCGCTTCGTGCTCACGGCCGCGGGCGACGAGCGCCGGCTGAGCAGCGAGGCCGCGTTCGCGGTCAAGCTGCTGGGCGTCACGGTCTACCGCTACCGGCATTCGGCGGTCGAGCACTGGCGCGGCGACTGCCTGCGCCGGCTCGATGCCGACACCAACGACGGCGGCGACCGCTCCGAGGTGCGCGCCGAGCGCGAGTCGGAGGGCGACGGCCCCGCGCTGGTG
>NZ_JBZAYE010000275.1:0-9248 GCF_058244205.1 Variovorax sp. 20P10.2.4 | reverse complement strand
CGAGCGCGCTCGACGTGGAAGCGGGCGAGGGCGACATCGCGCTGCCCGGCACCGTGGAGCTGGCGGAGATCTCGGGCTCCGACACCTTCGTGCACGTGGAGACCGCGGTCGGCGAACTGGTGGCGCAGCTCACCGGCGTGCACCGCTTCGAGCTGGGGGCCTCGATCACGCTGTACTTCAGCGCGGCGCGGGCCTATGTGTTCGATGCCGGCGAGAAGCTGGCGCGCGCGCCGGCATGGCGCAAAGGAAACTGAGATGGCCCGCATCGACCTCGACCTGGCCCACGCCTACCGGCCGAACCCGACGCAGGACAGCGACTATGCGCTGCTGCCGCTCAAGATGAGCTTTCGCGACGGCGGCGCCTATGCCTTGCTCGGCCCCTCGGGCTGCGGCAAGACCACCATGCTCAACATCGTCTCGGGCCTGCTCGTGCCTTCGCAGGGCACGGTCAAGTTCGACGGCCGCGACGTGACGCAGGCCACGCCGCAGGAGCGCAACATCGCGCAGGTGTTCCAGTTCCCGGTGATCTACGACACGATGACCGTGGCCGAGAACCTCGCGTTCCCGCTGCGCAACCGCAAGATGCCGGCCGACCAGATCAAGAAACGCGTCGGCGAGATCGCCGAGATGCTCGACATGAGCGGCCAGCTCAACCAGCGCGCCGCGGGCCTCGCGGCCGATGCCAAGCAGAAGATCTCGCTGGGCCGCGGCCTGGTGCGCAGCGACGTCTCGGCGGTGCTGTTCGACGAGCCGCTGACCGTGATCGACCCGCACCTCAAGTGGCAGCTGCGGCGCAAGCTCAAGCAGATCCACCGCGAGCTCAAGCTCACGCTGATCTACGTCACGCACGACCAGGTGGAGGCGCTGACCTTCGCCGAGGAGGTGGTGGTGATGACGCGCGGCAAGGCGGTGCAGGTGGGCAGCGCCGACGCGCTGTTCGAACGCCCGGCCCACACCTTCGTCGGCCACTTCATCGGCTCGCCGGGCATGAACTTCCTCGCGGCCCGCAGCGCCAACGGCACCATCGAGGTGGCGGGCACGCCGCTGGTGCCCACGCGCGAACTGCCGGCGGGCGAACTCAAGATCGGCATCCGCCCCGAGTACCTGCGGCTGGCCCCGGCCGGCGCCGGCGGCGCCGTGCCCGCGACGGTGGCGCAGGTGCAGGACGTGGGCACCTACACGATGGTGAGCGCCCGTACCGAGGGCGGCGACGGCAGCCCGCTCAAGGTGCGCCTGCATCCCGACGAGCAGCCGCCCGCGGTGGGCGACACCGTGTGGCTGCGCGTGCTGGACGCGCACACCTGCTACTACAAGGACGAGGAGCTGGTCGCATGAACGCCACCAACAAACCGATCAACCAGAAGGCCTGGTGGCTCGTGCTGCCGGTGCTGATCTGCGTCGCCTTCTCGGCCATCGTGCCGCTGATGACGGTGGTGAACTACTCGGTGCAGGACATCATCTCGCCCGAGCGCCGCGTCTTCGTCGGCACCGAATGGTTCGCCGCCGTGATGCGCGACGACGAGCTGCACCAGGCGCTGTGGCGCCAGCTCGGCTTCTCGCTCGCGGTGCTGCTGGTCGAGATCCCGCTGGGCATCGCGCTGGCTCTGTCGATGCCGGCCAAAGGCTGGAAGTCCTCGGCCGTGCTGGTGGTGGTGGCGCTCTCGCTGCTGATTCCCTGGAACGTGGTCGGCACCATCTGGCAGATCTACGGCCGCGCCGACATCGGCCTGCTGGGCCACGCGCTGCAGAAGCTCGGCGTGGACTACAACTACACCGGCAGCGCCACCGACGCCTGGCTCACGGTGCTGGTGATGGACGTCTGGCACTGGACGCCGCTGGTGGCGCTGCTGTGCTATGCCGGCCTGCGCTCGATCCCCGATGCCTACTACCAGGCCGCGCGCATCGACGGTGCCAGCAAGTTCGCGGTGTTCCGCTACATCCAGCTGCCCAAGATGCGCGGCGTGCTGATGATCGCGGTGCTGCTGCGCTTCATGGACAGCTTCATGATCTACACCGAGCCCTTCGTGCTGACGGGCGGCGGGCCCGGCAATGCCACCACCTTCCTGAGCCAGTACCTCACGCAGAAGGCCGTGGGCCAGTTCGACCTGGGGCCGGCGGCGGCGTTCTCGCTGATCTATTTCCTCATCATCCTGCTGCTGTGCTTCGTGCTCTACAACTGGATGCAGCGGGTGGGTACGCAAGAGGTGGAGAAAGAACAATGAACGACAAGCGGTTCCACAAGCGCAGCATCTTTTTGGTGCTGTACATCCTGTTCGCGCTGTTGCCCATCTACTGGATGATCAACATGAGCTTCAAGACGAACGAGGAGATCCTCTCGAGCTTTTCGTTCTTCCCGCAGCAGCTCACCTGGGCCAACTACGCGCGCATCTTCACCGACGAGTCCTGGTACTCGGGCTACATCAACAGCCTGATCTACGTGGCGATCAACACCGTGATCTCGCTGACCGTGGCGCTGCCGGCGGCCTATGCCTTCTCGCGCTACTCGTTCCTCGGCGACAAGCACGTGTTCTTCTGGCTGCTGACGAACCGCATGACGCCGCCCGCGGTGTTCCTGCTGCCCTTCTTCCAGCTCTACAGCACGGTCGGCCTGATGGACACGCACCTGGGCGTGGCGCTCGCGCACCTGCTGTTCAACGTGCCGCTCGCGGTCTGGATCCTCGAAGGCTTCATGAGCGGCATCCCGCGCGAGATCGACGAGACCGCCTACATCGACGGCTACTCGTTCCCGCGCTTCTTCCTCACCATCTTCCTGCCGCTGATCAAGGCCGGCGTGGGCGTGGCGGCCTTCTTCTGCTTCATGTTCAGCTGGGTCGAGCTGCTGCTGGCGCGCACGCTCACGAGCGTGAACGCCAAGCCGATCGTGGCGACGATGACGCGCACCGTGAGCGCCTCGGGCATGGACTGGGCGACCCTGGCGGCGGCCGGGGTGCTGACCATCGTGCCGGGCGCGATCGTGATCTGGTTCGTGCGCCACTACATCGCGAAGGGTTTCGCGATGGGCCGCGTCTGAGGAGACAACAGAGATGTTCGACTGGATGGTCTGGACCACCCCGGTGGCCGTTTTCTTCATCTGCATCGTGCTCATGCTGGCCGGCATGACGGTGTGGGAGCTCAAGTCGCCGACCACGCTGCGCCGCGGCTGGCTGCCGATCGCCACCACGCGCGGCGACCGGCTGTTCATCGGGCTGCTGTCGGCGGCCTACGTGAACCTGGCCTTCGTCGGCCTGGCCGACAAGTTCCAGGCCTGGTTCAGCCTCGAGGCCGAGCCCTCGGTCTGGATCAGCTTCGTGCTGTCGATGGCGCTGCTCGCGCTGATCCTGCGCAAGGGCTGAACGCGGCGCGCCTTCTTCTTTCCACAACGAATCCGGCTCTCCGCCTCCCCGGAGCCGCGATCGACAAAGCCGGGGAAGCAATCAACCGAGGAGACACGTTCATGAAGATGCGCTACACAGCGTTGGCGTTGGCGGCTGCGATGTTCGCCGCGCACGGTGCGTCGGCCGGGGAGGCCGAAGCCAAGAAATGGATCGACAGCGAGTTCCAGCCTTCGACCTTGTCCAAGGACAAGCAGATGGAGGAAATGAAGTGGTTCATCGAGGCCGCGAAGAAGCTGCAGGCCAAGGGCGTGAAGGAGGTGTCGGTCGTTTCCGAAACGCTGACCACCCATGAATACGAATCGAAGACGCTGGCCAAGGCCTTCGAGGAGATCACCGGCATCAAGGTCAAGCACGACCTGATCCAGGAAGGCGACGTGGTCGAGAAGCTGCAGACCTCGATGCAGTCGGGCAAGTCGATCTACGACGGCTGGGTCTCCGACTCTGACCTGATCGGCACCCACTACCGCTACGGCAAGATCATGTCGCTGACCGAGTACATGGGCGGCGCGGGCAAGGAGTTCACCAACCCCGGCCTCGACCTCAAGGACTTCATCGGCACCAGCTTCACGACCGCGCCCGACGGCCAGCTCTACCAACTGCCCGACCAGCAGTTCGCCAACCTCTACTGGTTCCGCGCCGACCTGTTCGCGCGCAAGGACCTGCAGGACAAGTTCAAGGCCAAGTACGGCTACGACCTGGGCGTGCCGCTGAACTGGAGCGCTTATGAAGACATCGCCGAGTTCTTCAGCACCGACGTGAAGACCATCGACGGCAAGCCGATCTATGGCCACATGGACTACGGCAAGAAGGACCCGTCGCTGGGCTGGCGCTTCACCGATGCCTGGCTGTCGATGGCCGGCGCGGCCGACAAGGGCATCCCGAACGGCATGCCGATCGACGAATGGGGCATCCGCGTGGCGGCCGACAAGTGCACGCCGACCGGTGCCTCCGTGTCGCGCGGTGGTGCCACCAATTCGCCGGCCGCGGTCTACGCGCTCACCAAGTACATCGACTGGATGAAGAAGTACGCGCCCAAGGAAGCCATGGGCATGACCTTCGGCGAATCCGGTCCGGTGCCGGCGCAGGGCCAGATCGCGCAGCAGATCTTCTGGTACACGGCCTTCACCGCCGACATGACCAAGAAGGGCCTGCCGGTCGTCAACGAGGATGGCTCGCCCAAGTGGCGCATGGCCCCCGGCCCGAACGGCCCGTACTGGAAGCAGGGCATGCAGAACGGCTACCAGGACGTGGGCTCGTGGACCTTCTTCAAGGGCCACGACGCCAACAAGACGGCCGCGGCCTGGCTCTACGCGCAGTTCATCACCGCGAAGACCACCTCGCTGAAGAAGTCGATCACCGGCCTGACCTTCATCCGCGACAGCGACATCCGTTCGGACTACTTCACGCAGAACGCCAACAAGTACGGCGGCCTGATCGAGTTCTACCGCAGCCCGGCGCGCGTGGCCTGGACCCCGACCGGCACCAACGTGCCCGACTATCCGAAGCTCGCGCAGCTGTGGTGGAAGAACGTGGCCGAGGCCGTGACGGGCGAGAAGACCCCGCAGAAGGCGATGGACAACCTGGCCGACGAGATGGACAACGTGATGGCCCGCCTCGAGCGCGCCGGCATGGCCAAGTGCGCGCCCAAGCTCAATCCCAAGGGCGACCCGGCCAAGTACCTGAGCGACGACCACGCGCCGTGGAAGAAGCTGGCCAACGAGAAGCCCAAGGGCGAGACCATCGACTACAACAAGCTGCTGACGGCCTGGAAGGAAGGCAAGGTTCGCTGATCGGGACGATCGCCCGAACCCTGCCCGAACCTTACCGGAAGGGGCCGTGCCGCGAGGCGCGGTCCCTTTTTGCATGCGCGCCAGGCATGCGGCCCCGGGGCCTACGAGTCCTCGTACGCCGCGCGTCGTCGGTGGGCCGCATCCTTTCGATGCATGACCTATGGCAGATGCGCGATGCCGGGGCATCGCGTACATTCGACGGCCCTTCGAACCGCCCACCCGTGAATTCCAGCTTGTCCAGCCCTTCCGAGGCCGTCGCGCCGCCCATCGCCAAGCGCGTGCTCGTGATCCACTATTCGCAGACCGGCCAGCTCGGCAGCGTCGCCGAGCGGATCGTGGCGCCGCTGCGCGACGACCCGGCGATCGCGGTGCACGTGGAGACGCTGCGGCCGGTGCGGCCCTTTCCGTTCCCCTGGGGCTTCATCCGCTTCTTCGACGCCTTCCCCGAGACCGCGCACATGAAGCCGCCCGCGCTGCAGCCGCTGGCGCTCACGGGCGAGGAGGACTTCGACCTCGTGATCCTGCCCTACCAGGTGTGGTTCCTCGCGCCCTCGCAGCCGATCACGGCCTTCCTCAGGCACCCGGTGGCGGCGCGCCTGCTCCAGGGCAAGCCCGTGGTCACCGTGATCGCCTGCCGCAACATGTGGCACCTCGCGCACGAGAAGCTCAAGGGCCTGCTGGCCGCCATCGATGCGCGGCTGATCGACAATGTGGTGCTGACCGATCCGGGCCCCACGCTCGCCACTTTCTTCACCACCCCGGCCTGGCTGGTCTGGGGCCGCAAGCGCGGCTTCTGGGGCATGCCCGATGCGGGCCTCGAGCCGGGCCAGATCGCGCGCACCGTGCGCTTCGGCCGCGCGCTGCGCGATGCGCTGCACCAGGGGCTCGAGCGCGGCACCGCGCCGCTGCTCGCGGGCCTGGGCGCGGTCAACGCCAATGCGCGGCTGCTGGTCAGCGAGAAGGCCGGCACGCGCAGCTTCTTCCTCTGGGGCAAGCTGCTGATGGCCGCCGGCGGTCCCGGGGCCTGGCAGCGCAAGCCGCTGCTGGTGCTGTACGTGCTGTTCCTGCTCGCGCTGATCGTCACCGTGGTCCCGGTGAGCCTCACGCTGCAGGCGCTGCTGCGCCCTCTGCTGCGAGGGTGGCTGACTAGAATGACCGCCCATTTCGAGTGGCCCTCCGGCTCGGCCACGGACCGTTCCCATCTCTATGACGACTGATGTCTTCCTGACCCGTACCGCCGCCTTCCTGCCTTTTGCTCCGGTCAGCAACGAAGACATCGAAGAAGTCCTGGGCCGCGTCGGCGATCGGGTGTCGCGTGCGCGACGCCTGATCCTGCGCAGCAACGGCATCCAGTCGCGCCACTACGCGATCGACCGCGCGACCGGGCTGCAGGCCATGAGCAATGCCGAGCTCACCGCCGCGGCGATCCGCGACCTGGGCACGCCCGAGGAACTGGGGCGCATCGACTGCCTCGTCACCGGCACCTCGATGCCCGACCAGCTGATGCCCAACCACGCGGTGATGGTGCACGGCGAGCTCGGCTGGCCGCGGCTCGAGGTGGTGGCCTGCGCGGGCATCTGCCTGGCCGGCGCCACCGCCCTCAAGCACGCCTGGCTCTCGGTGCGCGCGGGCGATGCCGAGCGCGCCGTGGCCACCGGCTCGGAGCTGGCCTCGCCGCTGATGCGCGGCTCGCGCTTCGAGGCCGAGATCGAGCACCGCATCGACCTGCTCGAGACGAATCCCGAGATCGCGTTCGAGAAGGACTTCCTGCGCTGGATGCTGTCCGATGGCGCGGGCGCCGTGCTGCTGGAGCGCGCACCGCGCGGCCCGCTGTCGCTCAAGGTCGAATGGATCGATCTCTCCTCGGCCGCGCACGAGCTGCCGGTGTGCATGTATGCCGGCGCCGACCGCAACGCCGACGGCAGCCTCACCGGCTGGGCCCGCACCGCGCCGCGCGACTGGCACCGGGACTCCACCTTCGCGATCAAGCAGGACGTGCGGCTGCTCAACGAGAACATCGTGCGCGCCACGCTCGGCGAGCCGCTCGCCGCCATCGTCGAGAAGCGCGGCCTGCGGCCCGATGACGTCGACTGGTTCCTGCCGCACCTGTCGTCGAGCTATTTCGTGGAACCGGTGGCGCGCTGCCTCGAGCAGATGGGCTTCGCGATTCCGCGCGAGCGCTGGTTCAGCAACCTGGTGCGCAAGGGCAACACCGGTTCCGCCTCGCCCTACATCATGCTCGACGAGCTGTTCCGCTCGGGCCGCATCCGGCCCGGCCACAAGCTGCTGATGTTCGTGCCCGAGAGCGGCCGCTTCTCGAGCGGTTTCATCTACCTCGAGGCCGTCTGACACGAAGCCGATGCCGAAGGAGAGACGCTGACATGGACCTCGACGCAGTTCCCCAGGAAGGCAACGCCACGCTCGCGGGCCATGCCAAGCTGATGTACGCGCGCGATGCGCAGGGCCGCGTGGTCACGACCACTTCGCGCGGCTGGGAGGCCGAGGAGATCGTCACCACCCACGCGGTCGACACGCTGGTGGCGCAGGCCGCGGCCGCGCGCGAGCGCGTGGCGCAGGGCCTGGCCTCGCCGCTCGAATACTGGATGTACGACCGCCGCATGGATGTCGCGCTGCTGTCGCAGACCAGCGGCTTCTGGCAATGGCGCGTGCGGCGCCACCTGCAGCCGCGGCACTTCGCGGCGCTCTCCGGGGACCAGCTCGCGCGCTATGCGCAGGCGCTGGGCCTGTCCGTCGCCGCGCTCAAGGAACTGCCATGAATGCCATCGCCGCACCGGTCGCCGAAGCCGGCTTTCGCCACAGCCAGGCCGCCCACTGCGAGAGCGGCGTGATCTCGAGCCTGATGCGCCACCACGGCGTGCCCGCGATGACCGAGAGCATGGCGCTGGGCCTGTCCTCGGGCCTGTCGTTCGCCTACCTGCCGTTCATCAAGCTCTCGGGCCTGCCGCTGATCTCCTACCGCATGCCGCCGCGCGCGATGATCAAGGGCCTGCTCGCGCCGATGGCCGCGCGCTTCCGCTTCGAGACCTTCAGAAACCCCGAGGACGGCCAGCGTCGGCTCGACGCGCTGCTCGCCGACGGCCACCTCGTGGGTCTGCAGACCTCGGTCTACTGGCTGCCTTACTTCCCGCCCAACATGCGCTTCCACTTCAATGCGCACAACCTGCTGGTCTACGGCAAGGAGGGCGACGACTACCTGATCAGCGACCCGGTGTTCGAGGAGCCGGTGCGCTGCGCCAGCGCCGACCTGGCGCGCGCGCGCTTCGCCAAGGGCGTGCTCGCGCCCAAGGGGCTCATGTACTACCCGCAGGCGATCGAGCGCAAGGCGGTCGACGCGGGCGCGGTGCGCAAGGCGATCCTGAAGACGGTGCGCAACATGCTCGCGCCGGTGCCCATCGTCGGCGTGCGCGGCATGCGCACCCTGGCCGGCCGCATCGCGAAGCTCGCGCCCGCCGATCCGCGCACCGTGGCCTTCATCGGCCACCTGGTGCGCATGCAGGAGGAGATCGGCACCGGCGGCGCCGGCTTCCGCTTCATCTACGCGGCCTTCCTGCAGGAGGCGGCCGCGCTGCTCGGCAAGCCGCAGCTGCTGCAGATGTCCGACCGCCTCACGGCCATCGGCGACGACTGGCGCGCCTTCGCGCTCAAGGCGGCGCGCATGGTCAAGGGGCGCGAGGCGGTCGATCCGGCGAAGCTCGCGGCGCTGCTGCGCGAGCAGGCGCAGCGCGAGCAAAGCTTCTTCCGCGACCTCAAGGCCGCCGTGTCCTGATGCTCGAACTGCAGGGGCTGAGCCACCGCTACCCGCACGCCCAGGCGAACGCGCTCGACGCCGTGTCGCTCACCGTGCCGCGCGGCTGCGTGCTCGGCCTGCTCGGGCCCAACGGCGCGGGCAAGACCACGCTGATCTCGCACCTGTCGGGCGCGCTCGCGGTGCAGTCGGGCCAGATCCGCATCGATGGCGTGCCGCTCGCGCAGGTGCGCGCGCAGGCGCCCACGCGCATCGCGGTGGCGCCGCAGGACCATGCCTTCTACCCGATGCTCACCG
>NZ_JBZAYE010000274.1:0-9263 GCF_058244205.1 Variovorax sp. 20P10.2.4 | reverse complement strand
CGACGACAGCACCGTCGCGATCGCAGCCGTCAGCGTCGTCTTGCCATGGTCAACGTGACCGATCGTGCCCACGTTCACGTGCGGCTTCGTGCGGGTGAATTTACCTTTTGCCATTTTTCAATCCTTGAAAGAGCAGTCCCGTGTATTGGTTTTATGTCTGCATCCGATTGCTGGATCGCCTCGCACGGGAACAAGACGGCACCGGATCGCAGACAAGAAGGGCCGCGCACTGCGCGGCCCTGCATTCCTGAAACGCTTACTTCGCGCGGGCAGCCACGATGGCTTCGGCGACGTTACGCGGAGCTTCGGCGTAGTGCTTGAACTCCATCGTGTACGTGGCACGGCCTTGCGACATCGAGCGCAGCGTGGTCGAGTAGCCGAACATTTCCGACAGCGGCACTTCGGCCTTGATGGCCTTGCCGCCACCGACCATGTCGTCCATGCCCTGCACCATGCCGCGGCGGGACGACAGGTCGCCCATCACGTTGCCGGCGTAGTCTTCGGGCGTTTCGACTTCCACGGCCATCATCGGCTCGAGGATCACGGGGTTGGCCTTGCGGGCACCTTCCTTGAAACCGAAGATCGCGGCCATCTTGAACGCCATTTCGTTCGAGTCCACGTCGTGGTACGAACCGAAGTGCAGCGTGACCTTGACGTCGACGACGGGGTAGCCCGCCAGCACGCCTTGCGTCAGCGCTTCCACGACGCCCTTTTCCACCGCGGGGATGTATTCGCGAGGAACCACACCGCCCTTGATGGCGTCGACGAACTCGAAGCCCTTGCCGGCTTCCTGGGGTTCGATCTTCAGCACGACGTGGCCGTACTGGCCCTTGCCGCCCGACTGGCGAACGAACTTGCCTTCGGCTTCTTCGACGGTCTTGCGGATCGTTTCGCGGTAGGCTACCTGCGGCTTGCCCACGTTGGCTTCCACGCCGAATTCGCGCTTCATGCGGTCCACGATAATTTCGAGGTGGAGCTCGCCCATGCCGGCGATGATGGTCTGGCCCGACTCTTCGTCCGTGCGAACGCGGAACGAGGGGTCTTCCTGAGCCAGGCGCTGCAGCGCGATGCCCATCTTTTCCTGGTCGGCCTTGGTCTTGGGCTCGACGGCCTGCGAGATCACCGATTCCGGGAACACCATGCGCTCGAGCGTCACGACCGCTTCCGGATCGCACAGCGTTTCGCCGGTGGTCACTTCCTTCAGGCCCACGCAGGCGGCGATGTCGCCGGCGCGGATTTCGCTGACTTCCTCGCGGTTGTTCGCGTGCATCTGCACGATACGGCCGATGCGTTCCTTCTTGCCGCGCACCGGGTTGTAGACGCTGTCGCCCTTGCTGAGCACGCCCGAATAGACGCGCACGAAGGTCAGCTGGCCCACGAACGGGTCGGTCATCAGCTTGAATGCCAGGGCCGAGAACTTCTCGTTGTCGTCCGCCTTGCGAACCACGGGCGCTTCGTCTTCGTCGAGGCCGTTGACCGGCGGAATGTCGGTCGGAGCCGGCATGTATTCGACGACGGCGTCGAGCATGGCCTGCACGCCCTTGTTCTTGAAGGCCGAGCCGCACAGCATCGGCTGGATTTCGCCGGCGATGGTGCGCTGACGGATGGCCTTCTTGATTTCCTCTTCCGACAGCTCGCCGCCTTCGAGGTACTTGTTCATCAGCTCTTCGCTGGCTTCGGCAGCCGCTTCGACGAGCTTTTCGCGGTATTCGTTGCAGACATCGACCAGGTTGGCCGGGATGTCGCCGTACTGGAAGGTGACGCCCTTGTCTTCGTCCCAGATGATCGCCTTCATCTTCACGAGGTCGACGATGCCCTGGAAGTGCTCTTCGGCACCGATCGGGATCTGGATCACGACGGGGTTGGCCTTCAGGCGGTCGACCATCATCTGGCGCACACGCAGGAAGTCGGCGCCGGTGCGGTCCATCTTGTTGACGAACGCGAGACGCGGAACCTTGTACTTGTTGGCCTGGCGCCAGACGGTTTCCGACTGGGGCTGCACGCCGCCGACGGCGTCGTACACCATCACGGCGCCGTCCAGCACGCGCATCGAGCGCTCGACTTCAATGGTGAAGTCCACGTGGCCGGGGGTGTCGATGATGTTGATGCGGTGTTCTTCGAACTTGCCAGCCATGCCCTTCCAGAAGCAGGTGGTGGCAGCCGAGGTGATCGTGATGCCGCGCTCTTGCTCTTGCTCCATCCAGTCCATCGTGGCGGCACCGTCGTGCACTTCACCGATCTTGTGGTTCACACCGGTGTAGAACAGGATACGTTCCGTCGTCGTGGTCTTGCCAGCGTCGATGTGCGCGGAGATGCCGATGTTGCGGTAGCGCTCGATGGGGGTCTTGCGGGACATGATTTACTTTCGGGTTGAAATGCGTTGAGCGCTGGGCCCCGAGCACGGGCACAACGCCCGACACTCGACACCCAACGCCCAAGCGAAGTTTGATTCTTAGAAGCGGAAGTGGCTGAACGCCCGGTTGGCTTCTGCCATGCGGTGCACTTCGTCGCGCTTCTTCATCGCGCCGCCACGGCCTTCCGTGGCTTCCATCAGTTCGTTGGCCAGACGCAGGGCCATCGACTTCTCGCCGCGCTTGCGGGCGGCTTCCTTGATCCAGCGCATCGACAGGGCGAGGCGGCGGACGGGGCGGACTTCGACCGGCACTTGATAGTTCGCACCGCCAACGCGGCGCGACTTCACTTCGACCATCGGCTTCACGTTGTTGATGGCAACGGTGAACGCTTCGAGGGGGTCCTTGTCCGGGTTCTTCTTCTCGATGAAGTCGAGCGCGCCATAAATGATGCGCTCGGCAACAGCCTTCTTGCCGCCTTCCATGATCACGTTCATGAACTTCGACAGCTCGACATTGCCGTACTTGGGATCCGGCAGGATTTCACGTTTGGGGACTTCGCGACGACGTGGCATTTTCTTAACCTCTTTGCTTCAGTTGGCACCGTTTCCGGCACCGCGAGAGTCGACTCGGACCCTCACTTACTCGACCCAACTTCGGGTCACTACGCTCGACATGCCCGCCAAGGCACTCGAACACCGATGAAACAACTACTGAAAGAAGAACCCGATCAGGCCTTCTTGGGGCGCTTCGCGCCGTACTTGGAACGCGACTGCTTGCGGTCTTTCACGCCTTGCAGGTCGAGCGAACCGCGCACGATGTGGTAACGCACACCGGGCAAGTCCTTGACACGACCGCCGCGAACCAGCACGACGCTGTGTTCCTGCAGGTTGTGGCCTTCGCCGCCGATGTAGGAAATGACTTCGAAGCCGTTGGTCAGGCGGACCTTGGCAACTTTACGAAGTGCCGAGTTCGGCTTCTTGGGGGTCGTGGTGTAGACCCGGGTGCAGACACCGCGACGTTGCGGCGAGTTCTGCATGGCAGGGCTCTTGGACTTGATCTTTTCGACCGTCCGGCCCTGACGCACCAGTTGATTGATGGTTGGCATGAATGAATTAGTCCCAAAACGAGAAATACCCCGGTGGTGCCTTGCGGCGCCCTGGTCTGGTCGTGACCCAGGAATCCAGGAACCGGGAGATGACGCAAACGTGAATCCCTTCGGAATTTTCCGAAAAGCCCACGAGTATAGCAGCGGGCTTGTGAAACGGCAAAGTCAGGCGGGTTTGGAAGCCTTCAGCCCCCTGCCGCCGGCCTGAAGCCGCCCCTACCCTGCCGATTACTTGATCCAGAGCCGCACCGCATCCCAGGCGCGGCCCAGCATGCCGGCCTGTTCGACCGGCTCCAGCGCCACCAGCGGCACCTCGGCCACCGGCTGATCGTCGAGCGTGACCTTGAGCGTGCCCACGGGCTGGTACTTGGTGAACGGCGCCACCAGCGGGTCGGGGCGCGCGATCTGGGTCTTGAGCTTGCTGGCCATGCCCGCGGGCACGGCGACCACGATCGGCTCGGGGCGGCCGAGCTTGAGCACGTTCTGCTTGCCCTTCCAGACCGCCGGCGTGGCCGCGGGCTGGCCGCCGTCGAACAGGCGCACGGCGTCGTAGGCGGTGTAGCCCCAGTTCAGCAGCTTCTGCGATTCGTTGGCGCGCACGGTTTCGCCCGAGGTGCCGAGCACGATCGACAGCAGGCGGCGGCCGCCGGTCAGGTTCGGGAAGTCGCGCTTGGCGGTGGCGATCATGCAGTAGCCGGCGGCCTCGGTATGGCCGGTCTTCAGGCCATCGACGGTCGGGTCGCGGAACAGCAGCAGGTTGCGATTGGTGTCGTTGGTCGAGGGCGTGCCCGGGTAGCGGTACTTCTTGATCGCGTAGTACTTGGCTTCCTCGGGGAAATCGCGCACCAGCCGGGTCGCCAGGATGCTGAGGTCGCGCGCGGTGGTGGTGTGGCCGGGCGCGGTCAGGCCCTCGGGGTTCTTGTAGGTGGTGTTCTTCATGCCCAGCACCTTGGCCTGGGCGTTCATCAGCTCGACGAAGTGTTCGACCGTGCCGCCCACGCCCTCGGCCAGCGCCACGGTGGCGTCGTTGCCCGACTGGACGATCAGGCCCTTGATCAGGTCTTCCACCGGCACCTGCATCTTGGGGTCGATGAACATGCGCGAGCCCGGCATCTTCCAGGCGCGCGGGCTGACCGGCAGCGTCTGCGTCAGGGTGATCTTCTTGGCGCGCAGCGCGTCGAACACGATGTAGGCCGACATCAGCTTGGTCAGCGAGGCGGGTTCGACCGGGCTGTCGATGTCCTTCTGCGCGAGGATCTGATTGGCCGTCACGTCGAGCAGCAGGTAACTGCGCGCGGCGATCTCGGGCGGTGCCGGCACCTGGGCGGCGGCGATCAGGCAGACGGAAGCGGCGGCGGCGAGCAACAGCGCGCGGGCACCGTGGAAGAAGCGATTCATGGGAGCAATGGAGAAGAAACGAAGACGTGCCTGCAAGCCAGGCTTTCAGGCGGCCGGGTTGTCTGCGCGCAGATGGCGCACGACCAGGCTCTTGAGCAGCGGCAATTGTCCGTGAAAGAAATGGCCGCCCCCGGGGACGACTGTGACAGGAAGTGACTGCGGCCGCGCCCAGTCCATGACCGCCGACAGCGCCACCGTGTCGTCGGCCTCGCCGTGGACCACCAGCGTGCGCTCGTGGGCCTCGGGCGGCAGCACGGCCACCGTGTTGCGCGCGGCTGCCGTGCCGACCAGCACGATCTGGCGAACGTCGCGCGCGGCCCAGAGCTTCTCGACCGCGCCGCTCGCGACGAAGGCGCCGAAGGAGAAGCCGGCGATCGCCAGCGGGCCCTCGGGCGCGAGCTGGCCGACCACATGGAGCATGTCCTCGAGCTCGCCACGGCCCTCGTCGTGCACGCCCTGGCTCGCGCCGACGCCGCGGAAGTTGAAGCGCACCGCGGTCCAGCCGCAGGCGATGAAGGCACGCGCCAGGGTCTGCACCACCTTGTTGTCCATGGTGCCGCCGAACAGCGGATGGGGATGCGCGATGACGGCGATGCCGCGCGCGGCATCGGCCGGCTGGTCGCGCTGCACCTCGATGACGCCGGCGGCGCCCTGGAGGCTGATCTTTTCGGTCTGGGAATTCATGAGGCTCGGATTGGAACGGGCCGGCAGGCCGACGGTGGAGGGGTGCCTGCGGCGAGCACGGTACGAGCGCAGGCCCGACTGAAAGTTCAGCGCCCGACGTCGGGCGGCAGCAGCAGCCGCTCGACGATCTCGCCCTTCTTCAGGTGCGAGTCAACGATCTCGTCGATGTCGTCGGCATCGACGAAGGTGTACCAGACCGCCTCGGGATAGACCACGGCGACCGGCCCGCCGGCGCAGCGGTCGAGGCAGCCGGCCTTGTTGACGCGCACCTTGCCGGGCCCCGAGAGCCCTTCTTCCTTGACCCTGGCCTTGCAGCGGTCGAAGCCCTGCTGGGCGTTGTGCATGGCACAGGAATCCTCGCCGTTCTTGCGTTCGTTGAGGCAGAAGAAGATGTGGCGGCCGTAGTAGCCCGAAGGCACGGCGTGGCTGGCGGGGGTGGGCATCGGCGGATTCTAGGACCGCCGCCCATGCACCCGGCCCTTCAGGCGGCCGGCGGCCGGCTGCGCCGCGACAGCAGGAAGATCACGTAGGCCAGCACCCCGAACGGCCAGAGCCAGCCCAGCCACTGGGCCAGCCCGTGGAAGCGGATGAAGCGCCCCTGCTCCCAGGTCGCCAGCGTCTGCGCGAAATAGGCGCTCTCGGGCGCCTGGTTCAACAGGCTCAGCTGCAGCACCAGCGCCACCAGCAGCAGCGCGCCGCACAACCGGCGCGGCGCGAACAGCAGCAGCACGCCGGCGAAAAGCGCCGCCGTCATGCCGACTTGCGCCGGCAGCTCGAGCCAGGCCCAGGCATGGTCGGGGCCGTAGCTCAGCGCCGCCGACAGCGCCGAGGCCGCCACGCCCGTCAGCAGGATCAACGGCAGCAGCACCGCGCGCTGCACCACGGTGCGCGCCACGAGATAGCTCAGCAGGCAGGGCACCAGCGCGCCCAGCATCACGCACAGCAGCTCGACCGCCGGCACCAGCGGCTCGAGCTCGAACTGGCGCACCGGCAGCCAGTCGATGAACGGGGTGTCGAGCAGCCATTCGGAGATCGCCGCCTCGAGCCGCTCGAACACCTGGCCCAGCCCGAAGGTCACGGCCGCGGGGAACAGCAGCGCGAACGGCCACAGCGCCAGCAGCACCAGCGCACCGCGGGCCTCGTCGACGAACCATTGCGCCCGGACCCGCCCCCAGTGGGCGACCGCGCCGAAGCGCTCGAGCGCCACCGCCAGCACCGCGCCCAGCAGCGCGCCGGCGCTGTTCAGGCCCAGGTCGACGTTCGAGGGAATGCGCGCCGGCAGGTAGCTCTGCAGCGTCTCCATCGCGAAGGACACGGCCACGCCCGCCAGCGTGGCGCGCAGCACGGCGCGGCCGATGCTCGAGGTGCTGCGGGTGCGCAGCACCGACAGCGCGCAGAGGAACCCGAAGGGCACGTAGCCCGCGACGTTGATCGCGAAGTCGAAGCCGGTCCAGTACTTGGGCCAGGGCGCCGACAGGTAGGCCCAGGGCGCGATGCCCTGGTCGCGCCAGTCGGAAAAGGGATAGAGACTGGCATAGACGATCAGCGCCGCATAGGCCAGCGCAAGGGGCAGCGCGGCGGACTTGTGCTGCGTCGCCACCGCCGTCAGAAGGGCTTGACCACGACCAGGATCACGATCGCCAGCAGCAGCAGCACCGGCAGCTCGTTGAACCAGCGGTACCAGCCGTGGTTGCGCCGGTTCTCGCCGGCGGCGAAGCGGCGCAGCAGCACCGCGCAGCCGTGGTGGTAGCCGATCGCCACCAGCACCAGCGCCAGCTTGGCGTGCATCCAGCCGTTGCCCGGGCCGCGCCCGATGCCGTAGCCCAGCCACAGCCAGAGGCCGAAGCCCAGCGCCGGCACGGCCAGGAAGGTGGTGAAGCGCAGCAGCTTGCGCGCCATCAGCAGCAGGCGCTCGCGCTCGGCGAGCGACTCGGGCGGCACCATCGCGAGGTTGACGAAGATCCGGGGGAGGTAGAACAGGCCGGCGAACCAGCTGGCGATGAAGACGATGTGGAAGGACTTGACCCAGAGCATGGCGGTCAGTTTAGTGGCCGGCCCCCGCTGGCTGCACCCGGTTTCATCGGTCCCCACGAAAGCGACGGACAAAAAAAAGCCCGACGTCTTCACGTCGGGCTGGGAAGCCCTTTTGCTGTCACACATCAAGGCACCCGCTCAGGGAGGAAAAGCGGGGGACGGCAAGCCGTCCGGGGCAGAATTTAACAAAGACGAAACAAGGTTTCAAGCGACCGGTGCGCTTTAATTAACAATCTAGGGTAAAAATTTATTACTTTGGTACTACTAATTTCCGTAGTTGTCGGACAACTGCCCCCATTCATGGCAAAAGTTCGGGAACTTTAGTTCGGGCACAATTTTCCGCATGAGCTCCACCCTTTCATCCTTCGCCGCCTTCCCCGCCGGGCGCCCGCGCCGCCTTCGCCGCGACGCCTTCACGCGCAACCTGGTGCGGGAAAACGCCCTGACCACGCACGACCTGATCTACCCGGTGTTCGTGCAGGAAGGCAGCGGCCGGCGCGATGCGGTGGCCTCGATGCCGGGCGTGGAGCGCCTGAGCCTCGACCTGCTGCTGCCCGTGGCCGAGCAGTGCGTGGCGGCCGGCATCCCGGTGATGGCGCTGTTCCCGGTGATCGATGCGAGCCTCAAGACCCCGTCCGGCGACGAGGCCTTCAACCCCGACGGCCTGATCCCGCGCGTGGTGGCGGCGCTCAAGGCGCGCTTTCCCGAACTGGGCGTGATGACCGACGTCGCGCTCGACCCCTACACCAGCCACGGCCAGGACGGCCTGCTCGACGACAGCGGCTACATCCTCAACGACCCGACCGTCGAAGTGCTGGTGAAGCAGGCGCTCACACAGTCGCAAGCCGGCGTCGACATCGTGGCGCCCAGCGACATGATGGACGGGCGCATCGGCGCGATCCGCCAGGCGCTCGAGGCGCGCGGCGACGTGCACACGCGGATCATGGCCTACAGCGCCAAGTACGCGAGCGCCTTCTACGGCCCGTTCCGCGACGCGGTCGGCTCGGCCGCCAACCTCGGCAAGAGCAACAAGAAGGTCTACCAGATGGACCCGGGCAACAGCGACGAGGCGCTGCGCGAGGTGGCGATCGACATCGCCGAGGGCGCCGACATGGTGATGGTGAAGCCCGGCATGCCCTACCTGGACATCGTGCGCCGCGTGAAGGACGAGTTCCGCGTGCCGACCTTCGCCTACCAGGTCAGCGGCGAGTACGCGATGCTCAAGGCCGCGGCCCAGAACGGCTGGCTCGACCACGACGCGGTGGTGCTCGAGAGCCTCCTGGCCTTCAAGCGCGCGGGCGCCGACGGCATCCTCACCTACTTCGCGCTCGACGCCGCCCGCCTGCTACAAACTAAGTAGCACAATGGGTCCGCCCGGCCTTCGGTCCGGGCCATCTTGAGCAAGCACGGGGGCGCGCGATGCGAATCTTCGAAATCAACACCTCGCAGGTCAGCGAGCATGCCGCGCTGGCGCCGCTGGCCCTGCCCGGCTCCTGCAGCGCCGCCAGCTACCTCTGGATCTCGCTCACGCGCGACGAATTCCGCGCCTCGCTGCCCGAGGTGCAGCAGATCCTGCAGACGCTGTGCCAGACCCAGCTGGTCGACCTGCACGTGGCCGACCTGCTGAACGACCAGTTGCCCTCGCACAGCGACTACACCTCGCAGTACGACGTGCTGGTGTTCCGCCG
>NZ_JBZAYE010000273.1:0-9278 GCF_058244205.1 Variovorax sp. 20P10.2.4 | reverse complement strand
CGGGCTGCCCGGTCGGCGGATCCTGCGCTGCCCGCACGAAAGTGCCGGGGGTCGGACCGTCGCCGCGGTTCTCGATGCGGTCGAACAGCCGTTCCTGGCCGAACACCAGCTGCATCCAGCTCGGATAGCTGAAGCCGCCGCCGGTGCCCGCGTCCACCGCCACGCCGATCAGGCCGCCGATCATGATGTTGCCCACCATGCCCACGTTGGCACGCGAGATGGCTTGCCCCACGGCCGCCGGATGGTTCGGGTGCGTGCAGCGCACCATCAGGTTCCCGCCCGAGCGGCGGACCTTGGTCTCGACGCCCGATGGCGCACTGGCCGTGCCCTTGTCGTTGGACATCTGGCAGTCCGCCTGGGTCACGACCTCGCCCGCCTCCGTGCGGGTTTCCAGCTTCACGTTCTGTTCCGTGCCATGGGTGATCGATGCACAGCCGGCCATCCAGCCGCTCAGCACCACCATGCCCACGAGTCCCCACCTCCGAATACCGGTCATCGTCATGTCATCTCCTCCAGTGTTGTTCTATCGCGCGGCGGAGGATAGCTGGTGGAGGCAAGGTCGGCTTCGATATCGTGCGGCGTGTCGCGCGGATGCTGCATCCGGCAAGAAGAGGGCGCGACGCAGCCGATGCATGGGCTTCAGAGCTCCATCAGCTCATAACCGGTACTGCGCCCACCTCCCGCCGACTTCTTCAGCACCCCCAGCGCCAGCAACTGCGCGATGTCGCGCAGCGCCGTGTCCGGCGAGCACTTGGCGATGGCGGCCCACTTGCTGCTGGTGAGCTTGCCTTCGAAGCCGTCGAGCAGGCGGTTGAGCAGCTTCGCCTGGCGTTCGTTCACCGGCGTGCCGGCCCAGCGCTGCCAGAAGCGCGCCTTGGCCAGCACGCCGTCGAGCGTGAGCTGCGCACTGGCGGTGGCCCGGCCCAGCGTGCCGAGGAACCAGGCCAGCCATGCGGTGACATCGAGCGAGCCCTTCTGTGTGCGCTCGAGGATGTCGTAGTAGGCCTTGCGCTCGCGCTGGATCTGCGCCGACAGGCTGTAGAAGCGCTGCCCCGCGCCATCGGCACGGGCAAGGAACAGGTCGCCGACGGCGCGCGCGATGCGGCCGTTACCATCGTCGAAGGGATGCAGGGTGACGAACCACAGGTGCGCCAGGCCCGCCTTGAGGAGGGCAGGTTCGTCCGTCTCCCGGTTGGCCCAGGCCAGGAACGCTTCCACCTGCGCGGGCAGCATGTCCGCGGGCGGCGCCTCGAAGTGGACCTTGCGCCGGTTCACAGGCCCCGAGACGACCTGCATCGGACCGGCCGCGTCGTCGCGCCAGCGGCCCACGTCGATCTTCGACAGGCCCGAATAGCCGGTCGGGAACAGTGCCGCGTGCCAGCCGAACAGGCGGTCGGCGCTCAGGGGTTGGCCACTGCGCGAGGTGGCGTCGAGCACCATCTCGACCACGCCTTCCACATGCCGGTCCACGGGCGCCAGCGCGCCGATGTCCAGCCCGAGCCGGCGCGCGATCGACGAACGGACCGAGGCCACGTCCAACACCTCGCCCTCGATCTCGCTGGTCTTGACCACGTCGTCGGTCAGCGCCGCCAGGCTGGCCTGGTCGCGCAGCGCGAGCCCCACGTCGGCCAGGCGGCCCAGCAAGGTGCCCTGGGCGCGGCTCACATCGGCCAGGGGCTGGGCCAGGGCGGGCAGGTCGTAGCGCCACCGGGGCCAGTCGTCGGCCTGCCAGATGTAGAGGTTTTCTCCGCGCTCCATGCGGAGATTAGACGCCTGATTCGCCGCAAGCACAAACCATTCACCGCAATATCTGCGGTGAATGGGCCGTGCAATCACCGCACGAAAAAGCGGGAACGGCCCCGATCCGGCCTCCCTCGGGAAGACTCCCAAGCCGTTCGTCGGCCACCCGTGGCAACCAGGCCACGCCCCGCCCCACCCACCGAAGTCCGTAGGACACAATTGCAAACTTCTTCATTCATGCCGCCTGGCAGCGGCGCGTCTCCGTTCGCCCCATGTCCCTGGTATCCGCGTTCGTCCGGTCTCGCGCCTTCGAGGATGAGGACGGACCGGCACGCCTACGCGCCGCGCACCGCAGGCCCTGCCGGCACTGGCTGCTGGCGCTGTGGCTGCTGCTCGCCGCGCTGACCCCGGCCCTCGGCGCACCGCCACCCGGCAGCCAGCAACCGGTGCTCACGCTCTCGCGCCAGGCCGCCGGCCTGCCCGCGGTGCTGCAGCTCCAGTTCTTCGAGGACACGACCCGCGCCCTGGGCATCGACGAGGTCCGCACCCCGGCCCAGGAAGCGCGCTTCACCCTGCCCGACCAGCCGCTGCGCGGCCAGGAATCCGACCGGGTGCTGTGGTTCAAGCTGCAGATGCAGCTGCAGGACCCGGCCGATGCGACGCGCGAATGGCTGATGCTGGTGCCGACGGTGTCGACGCGCGACATCCGCTTCTACGGCCCCTTCGACACCACGGGCCATGCGCTGGCCGAGCCCGTGGTCACCGGCATGCGCCACCCCTGGGCCACGCGGCCGGCCGCCTCCGAGCAGATGGCCTGGCGCTTCGAGCTGCCGGGGCCGGGCGTGTACACGGTGTACTTCCGGGTCGAGTCGACCTTCGCGCGCATCTACGACGTGACGCTCTGGGACCCGGCCGACTACCTGCAGTCGACGCAGGACAAGCGCATGTTCGACGGCGTCAGCTACGGCCTGCTGCTCGGGCTCACGGTCTACGGCCTGGTGCTGTTCGTGGTGTTCGGCGAGGCGCTCTACGCCTACTACATGCTGGCCTGCCTCTGCGGCCTGCTGGCGCTCGCGAGCATCAACGGCCATGCGCTGCGCTACCCGTTCGCCCACTGGCCGGCCGGCGCCGGCTTCGCCTACACGGCCGGGCCCGCGCTGTGGGCGCTGTGCAAGCTGCAGTTCGGCCGGCGGCTGCTGCGGCTGTCGCACTTCGCGCCGCTGCTCGACCGGCTGGTGCAGGCCTTCTCGGTCGCGCTGCTGCTGGCCATTCCCTACGCGCACTGGGGCGCGCATCCGCTGATCACCTTCCGGCTGGTGCAGATGTCGGTGGTGGCCTCGACGGCCGTGATGGTGATCGGCGCGATGTTCGCGATCCGCCGGCGCTACTGGCCGGCCGTGCTCTATTGCATCGGGGTCGGGCTGCTGCTGGCGGGCATCGGCGCGATCGTGTTCGCGAGCTGGGGCTGGATCGAATGGGCGCCCGGCCAGATGAACGTCTCGCAGGCGGCGCTGGTGGCCGAGCTGGTGGTGTTCGCGGTGGCGATGGCCTCGCGGCTGCGGCTGGTGCTGCGCTCCGAGCAGGCGCTGACGGCGCGCACCCAGCAGCTGGTGGAAGCGCTGGGCACCGACGCGCTGACCGGCGCCGCCAGCCGCGCCGGCCTCGAGAGCCGCGGCGAGGAATGGCTGCGCAACGGCCAGCCGTTCGCGCTGATGCTGCTCGACCTCGACGGCTTCAAGGAGGTCAACGACGGCCATGGCCACGCGGTCGGCGACGCGGTGCTGGTGCAGACGGTGGCGCGGCTGCGCTCGCAACTGCGCGCGAGCGACACGGTGGCGCGCCTGGGCGGCGACGAGTTCGCGATCCTGGTGCCGGGCCGGGCCTCGCGCGAGGCGCTCGCGCAGATGGCACGCCGCATCGTCGACGCCGGCCTGCAGCCCATCGAGGCCGATGGCGCCGAAGTGTCGGTCGGCATGAGCCTGGGCATCGCCTGCAATCCCGAGGACGGCCGAACGCTGGCACAGTTGCTGCGTTGCGCCGACCAGGCGATGTACCGCGTCAAGCAGCAGCGCCAGGGACCGGGCTTCGCCTTCTTCGGCGACACGCACGCGGGCCCGGCGCGCCCCACCCAGGCCGGGCCGCTGGCCGGCGGAACGGGCATCGCCTGATGCGCCCGCCCACGCGAAGAAGGAGCCACGCCATGCCCCGCCTGCTCGCCGCCCTGCTGCTGCTCGCCGCGTTCGCCTGCCAGGCCCAGACCACGCAGGCGCCGGACACCCCGGTGCAGCGCCTGCGCATCGTCGGCGGGCTCGGCGGCATCACGCAGTACACGCGGCACGAGGAAAGCTTCTGGGCCCGGGAGCTCGCCGAACGCACCGGCGGTCGCTACAGCGCCAGCATCGTGCCCTTCGACCGCGCGGGCGTGCCGGGCCAGGAGATGCTGAGCCTGATCCAGCTCGGGGTGGTGCCCTTCGGCACCGCGCTCATGAGCCAGATGGCGATGCAGTTTCCCGAGCTCGGCACGCCCGACATGGCCGGGCTCAACCCCGACATCGCGACCCTGCGCCGGGTGGTCGCGGCCTTTCGCCCCTACCTGGCGGGCGCGCTGCGCGAGCGCTACGGCGCCGAGCTGCTCGCGATCTACATCTACCCGGCGCAGGCCGTGTTCTGCAACCGGCCGGTCGCGCGGCTGGCCGACCTCGCGAAGCGGCGCGTGCGCGTGTCGAGCGCCACGCAGGCCGACTTCATCCGCGCGCTCGGCGCCACGCCGGTCTACACCGAGTTCGCGGCCATCCTGCCGAACATGCGCTCGGGCAACACCGACTGCGCGATCACCGGCACCATGTCGGGCCACACGCTGGGCCTGCATGCACTCACGAGCGCGCTCTACACCATGCCGCTGAGCTGGGGCCTCGCGGTGTTCGCGGCCAACCGCGAGAACCTCGAGGCGCTGCCGCCCGACCTGCAGGCGGTGCTGCGCCAGGAGCTGCCGAAGCTCGAGGCCGCGGTGTGGGCCGAGTCCGAACGCGAGACCACCGAGGGCATCGCCTGCAACACCGGCGCCGACGCCTGCACCAAGCCCGTCCGGGGCCGCATGACCGCGGTCACGCCCACGCCGCAGGACGAGGCGCGGCGGCGCGAGATCTTCGCCACCCGCGTGCTGCCGGCCTGGCTGCAGCGCTGCGGCCCGGTCTGCGCGCAGGTCTGGAACGACACCGTCGGTCCCGTGGTCGGCATCCGCGCCCCGCTCGTGCGATGACGCAGCGCTTCTCCCGTCGCGTCGCCGCCGTGGTCTATGGCGTGGCGCTGCTGTTCCTCGGCACGCTGGCGACCGTGGCCGCCAGCATCACCTGGGAGGCGCGCGGCCGGGCGATCGAGAACGCCGAAACGCAAGCCATGCGCTTCGTCGGCGGCTCCGAGGCGGCGCTCAACCGCGCGCTGCTGAGCATCGACATGCTGCTGGCCGGCGCCGGCGAGCAGCTGCGCGCCGTGCCGCGCGAACGCCTCGCCGAGGAGGCCGGCCGGCCCGAGGTGCAGCGGCTGATCGTCAACCTGGTGCGGCAGAACCTGCTGGTGCGCTTCGTCGCCTTCGTCGACGCGGACGGCACGCCGCTCGCTTCCTCCGACCGGCGCGGCGCGCGGCTGCCGATGGCGCTGCCCGAGGGCTTCGCGCGCTCGGTGCTGGTGCAGCCGCTGTCGACCATGGCCGTGAGCGCGCCGATCGCCAGCCCGGCCACGCTGCAGAAGGTGGTGTTCTTCGCGCGCGCCGTGCCGCTGGCCGACGGCAGCCGCGTGCTGGCCGTGGCCGAGGTGCAGATCTCGCTGCTGGCCATGGTGACGACGCAGGGCGCGGCGATCCCGGGGCTGGAGATCACGCTCGAGCGCGATGCCGGTCCGCTGCTGGTGAGCGTGCCGGCGCGCGACGACCTGCTGGGCCGGCAGCTCGAACCCGCGCTCAGCGAACAGACCAGCGACGGCAAGCCCGTGCGCATGGCCGCGCGCCTGAGCGGCGTGCCCGCGATCCTGGTGGCGCGCCCGACGCTGCACCGCAACCTGCTGATCGTCGCGAGCATCCCGCTGGCCGCGGCGCTGCGCGACTGGCGCGAGGAGCGCGACCGCATCGCGTGGACCGGCGCCGTCATCGGCGCGCTGATCCTCGCGATCGCGGCCTTCACCCACCTGCAGCTGCGGCGCCAGTGGCAGTCGCGGCAGGAGCTGGTGCGCTCCAAGGCCACGCTCGACCAGGCGCTCGAATCGATGATCGGCGGCTTCGTGCTGCTCGATGCCGACGACCGCGTGCTGGCCTGGAACCACAGCTTCGTCGCGATGTTCCCGTGGGTGCGGCCGCTGCTCGCGCCGCAGCTGCCGTTTCGCGAACTGGTGGCCGAGACCGCGCGCCACGTGGTGCACGAGGGCGGCCCGCCCGGCTGGATGGCGCTCAACATGCCGCAGCTCGCGCAGGACCACTCCGAGCAGGAGGCGGTGCTCGAGGACGGCCGCGTGCTGCATGCCACGCGCAGCCGCACGCCCGACGGCGGCACCGTCTGCGTCTACCAGGACATCACGGAGAAGCGGCGCCACATGGCCGCCATCGTCGAGAGCAAGGCCCAGCTGCAGGCCACGCTCGAGGCGCTGCCCGACCTGCTGCTCGAGGTCGGCCTCGACGGCATCTGCCACGGCCACCATGCGCCGCGCGTGCCGCTGCCGGGCATCCAGGTCGACCAGCCGGCCGGCCGGCGGCTGCAGGAGTTGCTGCCGCCGCAGGCGAGCGCGGAGGTCATGGCGGCGCTCAAGGAAGCCAACGAGACCGGGCGCTCGAGCGGGCGCCAGTTCGAGCGCCGCTACGCGCGCAGCAAGGCCTGGTTCGAGATCTCGGTCTCGCGCAAGGCCAGCGGCGCGCAGGCCGATCCGCGCTTCATCGTGATCCTGCGCAACATCACCGAGAGCAAGCAGGCGGCCGACGAGGTCGAGCAGCTCGCCTTCTACGACACGCTCACCGGCCTGCCCAACCGCCGCCTTCTGGTGGACCGCATCAAGCACGCCATCGATGCCGTGCCGGGGCGCTCGCGCTGGAGCGCGCTGCTGTTCCTCGACCTCGACAACTTCAAGACCGTGAACGACGCCCACGGCCACGACACCGGCGACGTGATGCTCAAGCAGGTGGCGCAACGCCTGACCGCCTGCCTGCGCCGCGGCGACACGGTGGCGCGGCTGGGCGGCGACGAGTTCGTCGTGATGCTAGCCGAGCTGCACGAGCGGCGGCTGATCGCGACCTCCGAGACCGAGGCCATGGGCGCGGCCATCCTCGAGCAGCTCAACCGGCCCTACCAGCTCGGCGGCCAGCAGCACCACAGCACCTGCAGCATCGGCGTGGCGCTGTTCGACACCGCCGATGCCTCGCTCGACGAGGTCATCAAGCAGGCCGACATCGCGATGTACTACGCCAAGACCGCCGGCGGCAACGCGCTGCGCTTCTTCGAGACCAGCATGCAGACCAGCATCACCGCGCGCGCGGCGCTGGAGAACGAACTGCACGCGGCCGTGGAGCAGCGGCAGTTCGTGCTGCACTACCAGAGCCAGGTCACGAGCGAGGACCGCGTGGTCGCGGCCGAGGTGCTGGTGCGCTGGCAGCATCCGACGCGCGGCCTGCTCGCGCCCGGCGAGTTCATCGCCGCGGCCGAGGACACCGGGCTCATCATCCCGCTCGGCCTCTGGGTGCTAGAGACCGCCTGCCGCCAGCTCGCGGCCTGGAGCGAGGACCCGCGACGCGCGCACCTGCAGCTGTCGGTCAACGTGAGCGCGCGGCAGTTCCGCACCGACGACTTCGTCAAGCAGGTCGCCCGCGTGCTCGAGCGCACCGGCGCCGATCCGCGCCAGCTCAAGCTCGAGCTGACCGAGAGCCTGCTGCAGTTCAAGGTCGCCGACACCATCGCCAAGATGAAGACCCTGGCCGGCATGGGCATCCAGTTCTCGATGGACGACTTCGGCACCGGCTTCTCGTCGCTGTCGTACATGATCCAGTTGCCGCTCAACCAGATCAAGGTCGACAAGTACTTCGTGCACGGCATCGGCCTGAACCCGAAGGTGGAGCTGGTGATCCAGACCATCATCGGCATGGCGCTCAACCTCGAGCTGCAGATCGTGGCCGAGGGCGTGGAGACGCAGGCGCAGCGCGAGTTCCTCGAGCGCCACGGCTGCCACCTCTACCAGGGCTACCTGTTCGGCAAGCCGAAGGCGCTGGAAGCCTACGAGCAGGACCTGGACGCACAGGCCTGATCGAGCCGCACAATGGCCCGCAGTGAACCACGCGAGGCGATCGACATGAAACTGCTGCTGTTGGGTGCGACGGGATTGGTGGGCGGCCGGGCACTGCAGCTCGCGCTCTCGAACGACGCCTTCTCCGAGGTGATCGCGCCGACGCGAACGCCGCTCGCGGCCCACGCCAGGCTGGTGAACCCGGTCGCCTCGAAGCTCGAGGACCTGGTGCCGGCGTGCATCGCGCACCGGCCCGATGCCGTCGTCTGCGCGCTGGGCACGACGCAGGCCAAAGCCGGTTCGAAGGAGGCCTTTCGCCACGTCGACCACGAGCTGCCGCTCGCCTTCGGCCGGGCCGCGCACGCCGCCGGTGTCGGCACCTTCGCGATCGTCACGGCCATGGGCGCGTCGGCCAGCTCCCTCTTCTTCTACCCGCGCACCAAGGGCGAAGTGGAGCGCGACATCCGCGCGATCGGCTTCCGCTCACTGACCATCTGCCGCCCGAGCCTGATCGGCGGCGAGCGCAATGAAGAAAGGCGCGCGGAGGGCATGGCGCTGACCTGGGCGCGGCGCCTGGGGCCGGTTCTTCCGGCGCGATGGCGCGTCAATCCGGCAGCGGCCATTGCCGCGGCGCTGCTCGACGCAGTGGTCGCCGCCGCGCCCGGCTGCCACTGGATCAACTCCGAGGATATGCAATATATTTCCAAATAACGCCCATCCCCAAGGGCGTTTTCCGGGCCACGGCACAGCCCCGGAATTCAACTTCCATTGCACGGCGTATTCCCTAGCGAAGGGTTTACGTGTACGGCGCCGGCCCCTCCAGACAGGCTCAATACTGCATGCGTGTTGCCATTCACATTTGAGTGAATGCACTTTATTGCACGCATACACCCTGGATGGAGACCCATGAAAACAAACCCACCATTGATGCTCCCCGCCGCGCTCGCGGCGCTTCTCCTCACCGCTTGCGGTGGCGGCAGCGGCAGCCACACCGCGTTCCTGCCGATCGCCACCGGCACGCCCCCACCCCCAGCGAGCACCGCGCCGCTGACCTGCGATGACACGCTGAAGGCGAGCTTCAAGCCCGATGCGCTGACCACGGTGGTGGCGGTCAAGGCCTTCAAGAAAGGCGATGCGCTGATCCTCGGCGGCACGGCGCCCGCCGGGACGCCGCTGGCGGCCAATGACGTCTGCATGGTCAAGCTCAATGTCGGGCCCGGCAACCCTGGCCCCGCGGGCGCACCCTCGACCTCGCCGGGCATCGGCATCGAGGTGTGGCTGCC
>NZ_JBZAYE010000272.1:0-9364 GCF_058244205.1 Variovorax sp. 20P10.2.4 | reverse complement strand
GCAGGTAGCGCTGGTAGTCGTCGAGGTCGCCGTCGAAGTCGCCGACCACGCCGCGGCCCACGAGCCAGAACTCGTCGCAGACCGAGCGCAGCAGCGCGCGGTCGTGGCTCACGAGCATCAGCGTGCCCTCGAATTCGTTGAGCGCCACCGCCAGGGCCTCGCGCGTGGCGAGGTCCAGGTGGTTGGTGGGCTCGTCGAGCAGCAGCAGGTTGGGCCGCTGCCAGACCATCATCGCGAGCACCAGCCGCGCCTTCTCGCCGCCGCTCATGGTGCCCACGGGCTGCTTCACCATGTCGCCGCTGAAGTTGAAGCTGCCGAGGTAGCCGCGCAGCGCCTGTTCGCCGGTGGCTTCCTTCACGCTGCTGCCGAGTTCGCGCGCCATGCGCACCATGTGCTCGAGCGGGTTGCTCTCGGGATGCAGCACGTCGAGTTCCTGCTGCGCGAAGTAGCCGATGTTCAGGCCCTTGCCCTCGGTGACCTGGCCGGCCAGCGCGCCCATCTCGCGCGCGATGGTCTTCACCAGCGTCGACTTGCCCTGGCCGTTGGCGCCCAGGATGCCGATGCGCTGGCCCGCGAGCACCGAGCGGTTGACGCCGCGCAGGATGGTCTTCGGTTCCTCGTTCTCGCCATCCTCCAGATTCTTGTAGCCGAAGCTCGCATTGCTGATCGACAGCATCGGGTTCGGGATGTTGCCCGGCTCCTTGAACTCGAAGCTGAAGTCGGCCTCGGCCAGCAGCGGCGCCACGCGCTCCATGCGCTCGAGCGCCTTCACGCGGCTCTGGGCCTGCTTGGCCTTGCTGGCCTTGGCCTTGAAGCGGTCGATGAACTTCTGCAGGTGGGCGATCTTGTCCTGCTGCTTGGTGAAAGCCTGCTGCTGCTGCTCCATCTGCAGCGCGCGCATGTCCTCGAACTTGCTGTAGTTGCCGCCGTAGCGCGTGAGCTGGGCGTTGGCGATGTGCAGGGTCACGTCGGTCACGGCGTCGAGGAACTCGCGGTCGTGGCTGATGACGATCATGGTGCCCGCGTAGCGCTGCAGCCAGGCTTCGAGCCAGACCAGGGCGTCGAGGTCCAGGTGGTTGGTGGGTTCGTCGAGCAGCAGCAGGTCGCTCGGGCACATGAGCGCGCGCGCGAGCTGCAGCCGCATGCGCCAGCCGCCCGAGAAGCTGTTGACCGGCGCGTCGAGCTCGTGCGCCTTGAAGCCCAGGCCCAGGATCAGCGCCTGCGCGCGCGGCACGGCGTCGTGCTCGCCGGCATCGGCCAGGTCGGTGTAGGCATGCGCGAGCGCCATGCCCGCGTCGGCGTCGTCGGGATCGGCCTCGTGCGCGGTCTCGGCCAGCGCGAGCGCCTCGCGCAACTCGACCAGGCGGGTGTCGCCGCCGACCACGAAGTCGGTGGCCGACTCCTCGGTCTCGGGCATGTTCTGCGCGACCTGCGCCATGCGCCATTGCTTGGGCACGGAGAAATCGCCGCCGTCCTCGTGCAGGGTGCCGTTGAGCAGCGCGAACAGGGTGGACTTGCCCGCGCCGTTGCGGCCCACCAGGCCGACCTTCTCGCCGGGGTTGAGGGTGACGGTGGCGCCGTCGAGCAGGACCTTGGCGCTGCGGCGAAGAATGACGTTCTTGAGAGTGATCATGAGAGAGGAACCGTGGGGGCGATTATCCCGCCCGGCCCTTGCGTCTTGGCGACAAGGGACAAAGGCGCGGAAAACCAGCCCGAAAACCGGGATTCGCAGCCGATGGCCGCGAGAAGAAGGTGGAAGGGGTTGCGGTCGAGCGCAGCTAACGCACGCCGGCGCCGGCCCTCATGGCGGCGTGAGCGCCGCCAGCGCGGCACGGGTGGCGAGCAGCACCTGGTCGTCGCCGGCCGAGGTTTCGAGCCACACCACCTCGAGCTGCGGAAACGCCGCCTCGAAGTGCTCGCGCTCGTTGCCGATCTCCAGCACCAGCACCGCGTGCTCGCTCATGCGCGCGGGCGCGTCGGCGAACAGCCGGCGCACGAAATCCATGCCGTCGGTGCCACCGGCCAGCGCCAGCTCGGGCTCGGCGCGGTATTCGGCGGGCAGGGCGGCCATGCTCCGGCTGTTGACGTAGGGCGGGTTGCACAGCACCAGGTCGTAGGGGCCGGGCGTGGCCGCGAGGCCGTCGGATTCGATCAGCGTCACGCGCGCATCGAGCGCGTGGCGCGTCACGTTGATCGCGGCCACCTCGAGCGCAGCCACCGACAGGTCGGCCGCGTCCACCGTCACCTCGGGATAGGTCAGCGCCGCGAGCACCGCGAGGCTGCCGTTGCCGGTGCACAGGTCGAGCACGCGCTGCGTGTGCTCGCCGAGCCAGTAGTCGATGGAGCCGTCGGCGATCAGCTCGGCGATGAAGCTGCGCGGCACGATGGCGCGCTCGTCGACGTAGAAGGACACGCCCTGCAGCCAGGCTTCCTTCGTGAGGTAGGCGGCGGGCTTGCGGCTCGCGATGCGCTCGGCGACCAGCGCCTCGACCTTGGCCGCGTCGGCCGGTGCCACCGGCGTGTCGGCCACGGCGTCGAGCTCGTCGAGCGGCAGCTTCAGGCGCCACAGCACCAGCCAGGCCGCTTCGTCGAAGGCGTTGGCCGTGCCATGGCCGAAGGCCACGCCGGCCTGTTCCAGTTGCTCGGCGCCGGCTTCGATCAGCGCGATGACGGTCTTCATGCCGCGAGCGCAGCGTCGAGCTGCTTCAGGGTGCGCAGGTAGATGTTCTTCAGCGTCTCGATCTCGGCCACCTCGATGTGCTCGTCGATCTTGTGGATGCTGGCATTCACCGGCCCGAGCTCGACCACCTGCGGGCAGACCTTGGCGATGAAGCGCGCGTCGCTGGTGCCGCCGCTGGTCGACAGCTCGGTCTCGATGCCGGTCTCGTCGCGGATCGCACCCTGCACGGCCGCGACCAGTTCGCCCGGCGTGGTCAGGAAGGGCAGGCCGCCAACGGTCCAGGCCAGGGTGCAGTCGACGCCATGCGCGTCGAGCACGGCCTGCACGCGCTGCTGCAGCGCCTGCGGCGTGGACTCGGTCGAGAAGCGGAAGTTGAAGTCGATCACCGCGCTGCCCGGGATCACATTGCTCGCGCCGGTGCCCGCGTGGAAGTTGCTGATCTGCCAGCTCGTCGGCTGGAACCAGGCATTGCCGGCGTCCCAGCCGCCGGCCGCGTTGATCGCGACCAGCTCGGCCAGCGCGGGCGCCACCGCATGCACCGGGTTCTTCGCGAGGTACGGGTAGGCGATGTGGCCCTGCACGCCCTTGACCGTGAGCTTGCCGCTCATGGTGCCGCGGCGGCCGTTCTTGATCATGTCGCCGCAGCGCTCGACGGCCGTGGGCTCGCCGACGATGCAGTAGTCGAGTTTCTCGCCGCGCGCGGCCAGCGCGTTGCACACGACCACGGTGCCGTCGACGCCCGGGCCTTCCTCGTCGCTGGTGAGCAGCAGCGCCAGCGTCAGGCGCGGATCGGGCACGGCCTGCAGGAACTCCTCGATCGAGACCACGAAGGCGGCCACCGAGGTCTTCATGTCGCAGGCGCCGCGGCCATAGAGCTTGCCGTCGCGGTGCGTGGGCGTGAACGGGTGGCTGGTCCACTGCTCGACGGGGCCGGTGGGCACCACGTCGGTGTGGCCCGCGAACACCAGCGTCTTCGTGGCGGCCGAGGCGTCGGCCGGGCGGCGCACCGCCCACAGGTTGGTGACCCGGAAGTCCGCCGGACCGCTCTCGATGGTCTCGAGCGCGAAGCCCAGCCGCGCGAGCCGCTCGCCCAGGATCTGTTGGCAGCCCGCGTCGTCGGGGGTGACGGAAGGGCGCGAGATCAGTTGTTCGGCGAGCTGGAGCGTGCGGGACATCGGGGGGGCGGTTCTCAGAATTTCACGTCGAGCGTGATGTCGGTGAAGGTGGGCTCGTCGAGCTGGTCGGTCAGGTGCCGCTCGTCGGCCTGGGGCTTGGGCGCCTGGCGGTTCTGCAGGCGCCACATGAGGTTGGTGGGCGAATCGGCATGCGCCAGCCCTTCCTCGCGGGTGATGCGCTTCTCGATCACGAGGCGCGCGATGTCTTCCTCGAAGGTCTGCGAGCCTTCGGCCATGGATTTCTCCATCGCTTCCTTGACGCCAGAGAAGTCGCCTTTCTCGATCAGCTCGGCCACCAGCGCGGTGTTGAGCATGACCTCGAGCGCCGGCACGCGCGCGCCCTGGGGCGTGCGCAGCAGCCGCTGCGAGACGACGGCGCGCAGCGCCGAGCCCAGGTCGCCCAGCAGCGTGGGGCGCACCTCGACCGGGAAGAAGCTCAGCACGCGGTTGAGCGCGCGGTAGCTGTTGTTGGCATGCAGCGTGGCCACGCACAGGTGGCCCGACTGCGCATAGGCGATGGCCGCGGTCATGGTCTCGCGGTCGCGGATCTCGCCGATCTGGATCACGTCGGGCGCCTGGCGCAGCGCGTTCTTCAGCGCCGTCTGCAGCGACTGCGTGTCGCTGCCCACCTCGCGCTGGTTCACCAGCGAGCGCTTGTTGGTGTAGGTGAACTCGATCGGTTCCTCGACCGTGAGGATGTGGCCGCTGGCGTGCTCGTTGCGGTAGTCGAGCATCGAGGCCAGCGTGGTGGTCTTGCCGGCGCCGGTGGCGCCCACCATCAGGATCAGCCCGCGCTTCTCCATGATGAGGGTCTTCAGGATGTCGGGCAGGTTGAGCTCGTCGAAGCCCGGGATGACCGAGGCGATGTGCCGCACCACCACCGCGTAGGTGCCGCGCTGGCGCATCGCGCTGATGCGGAAGTTGCCCGCGCCCTCGATGCCCACCGCCATGTTGAGCTCGCCGTTGGCCTCGAGCTCCTGGATGCGCGCGGGCGGCACCACCTCGGCCAGCAGCGCGAGCGGTGCGGCCGGCGGCAGCACCTGCGCATTGATCGGCACGCAGACGCCGTTGATGCGGATCTGCACCGGGGAGTGCGCCGACAGGTAGATGTCGGAGGCCTTGCGCTCGGCCATCAGCCGAAGAATCCGCTCCATCATGTTCATCGTCGCTCTCCTTCTCCTCGGTCGTTCGGCGGTGCCGTCGTGGCACTCTTGGTGGGACAGGAAAAAGGCGGCCCCCTTCGGCCGCCGTTCGATCAGTCGCGCAGCAGGTCGTTGAGGCTGGTCTTCGAGCGCGTCTGCGCGTCGACCGTCTTCACGATGATCGCGGCGTAGGTGCTGTAGTCCTGGCCGGTCTTGGTCTTCTTGGGCAGGTTGCCGCTGATCACCACGCTGCCGCTGGGCACGCGGCCGTACGAGATCTCGCCGGTGTCGCGGTTGAAGATCGGGGTGCTCTGGCCGATGTAGACGCCCATGCCGAGCACCGAGTTCTCTTCCACGATCACGCCTTCGACCACTTCGGAGCGCGCGCCGATGAAGCAGTTGTCCTCGATGATGGTCGGGTTGGCCTGCAGCGGCTCGAGCACGCCGCCCAGGCCCACGCCGCCCGACAGGTGCACGTTGGCGCCGACCTGCGCGCACGAGCCCACGGTGGCCCAGGTGTCGACCATCGAGCCTTCGCCCACGTAGGCGCCGATGTTCACGTACGAGGGCATCAGGATCGCGCCCTTGGCGATGAAGCTGCCGCGGCGGGCCACGGCCGGCGGCACGATGCGCACGCCCGAGTCCTTGAGCTCGCTGGCCGACAGGTGCGAGAACTTGGTCGGCACCTTGTCGTAGAAGCCGAGCGAACCGGCCTGGATCTGCTCGTTGTCCTTGAGGCGGAACGACAGCAGCACGGCCTTCTTGATCCACTGGTGCACCGTCCACTGGCCCACGCCCTGGCGCGTGGCCACGCGCAGCTTGCCGTTGTTGAGTTCGGTGATCACGTGCTCGACGGCATCGCGCACCTCGGCCGAAGCGGCGGTGGCGGAGATGTTGGCGCGGTCTTCCCACGCGGCGTCGATGATTTGTTGCAGTTGCTGGGTCATGAGGACTCTCGGATGAAGAAGCGAAAAATCGGGGGCGGGGAGAGGCAGGATCAGCGGCCGCCCTGCACGAAGCGCACGATGCGCTCGGCCGCCTCGACGCACTCGGCGGTCTCGGCCACCAGCGCCATGCGGATGCGGCCCTTGCCCGGGTTGACGGGGGCGCCGCCCTGCGGGCCGTGCGTGTCGCGTGCCAGATAGCTCCCCGGCAAAACCGTGACATTGTATTGAGCGTGGAGGGCGCGGGCGAAGCCTTCGTCGTCGCCGGCCCACACTTCGGGCACGCCGGCCCAGAGGTAGAAGCTGGCGTCGGGCAGGCGCACGTCGAGCACCGGTTCGAGCAGCGGCGTGACGGCCGCGAACTTGGCACGGTACATCGCGCGGTTGTGCACCACGTGTTCCTCGTCGCCCCAGGCGGCGATGCTGGCCGCGGCCACGATGCCGCTCATGGCGCTGCCGTGGTAGGTGCGGTAGAGCAGGAATTTCTTGAGGATGTCCGCATCGCCCGCGACGAAGCCGCTGCGCAGGCCCGGCACGTTGCTGCGCTTGGACAGCGAGGTCAGCGCGACCAGGTTCTTGAAGTCGCCGCGGCCGAGCCTGGCGGCCGCTTCCAGCCCGCCGAGCGGCGGCTCGTCGCGGAAGTAGATCTCGCTGTAGCACTCGTCGGAGGCGATCACGAAGCCATGGCGCTCCGACAGCTCGAACAGCTTGCGCCATTCGGCGAGAGGCATCACGGCGCCGGTCGGGTTGCCGGGCGAGCAGACGAACACCAGCTGGGTGCGCTGCCAGATCGCCTCGGGCACGCTGTCCCAGTCGACGGCGAAGTTGCGCGCCGGCACGCTGGGCGCGTAGTAGGGCTCGGCGCCCGAGAGGAAGGCCGCGCCCTCGTAGATTTGATAGAACGGGTTGGGCGAGATCACGACCGGCGGATGGTCGCGGTCGCTGGGGTCGATCACGGTCTGGGCCAGCGAGAACAGCGCCTCGCGCGAGCCGTTGACCGGCAGCACCTGGGTGGCGGGATCGAGTGCGAGGCCGTAGCGCTTTCGCAGCCAGTCGGTGAAGGAGGTGCGCAGCTTCAGGTCGCCGGCGGTGGCGGGGTAGGCGGCCAATGCCCCGAGGCCTGCGCTCAGGGCCTGCTTGATGAATTCGGGTGTCGCGTGCTTGGGTTCGCCGATGCCGAGGCTGATGGGCTTCAGGTCGGGGTTCGGCGTGACGCCGGCGAACAGCTGCTTCAGCCGTTCGAAAGGATAGGGCTGGAGCCTGGAAAGCAGGGGATTCATGGGGCGCGATTATCGGCGACACGGGCCGCCGCTGCCCCGGCCGGGCCCGGCGTTCAGGGCGTGGCGCGGCGGTAGAAGGCCAGCGAGCCGGCCAGCGCCAGCAGCATCGCGCCGCAGGTGCGGTCGATCCAGCGCGCGGCGCGCGCGGTCAGCAGCTGCATCGCCTTGGCGCCGACGAAGGCGTAGACCAGCATCACGGCCATGTCGAGGCCCGCGAACAGCACCGCGATGATCGCGTACTGCATGCCCTGCGACGCGGCGGGATCGATGAACTGCGGCAGCAGCGCCGAGCAGAACAGGTAGCCCTTGGGATTGGTCACGGCCACCAGGAAGGACTTGAAGAAGACCTGGCGACCGCCGCCCGGCGCGGCGGCCGCGCCCTCGACGGGCCGCTCGAAGCTGCCGCCCTTCGAGCGCAGCATGCGGATGCCGAGCCAGGCGAGGTAGGCCGCGCCCACCCACTTGAGCATCGAGAACCAGAATTCCGAGGCCGCGAGCAGCGCGCCCAGGCCCAGCGCCACCGCGCCCACCAGCACGAAGTCCGACAGCATCGCGCCGAACATGCCCGGCAGCGCGCCGCGCACGCCGCGGCGCGACCCGTTGCTCAGCGCCAGCAGCACGGTGGGGCCGGGCGTGGCGATGGCGGCCAGGGCCACGATGCAGAACAGCAGGGCGGTGGTGAGCGTCATGGTTTCTCGCGGGCGGAATCGATGGAAGGGTTCAGATCTTCTTCACCAGCACCTGGCTCTTGCGGTCCCAGTTGTACTTGCGCTTGCGCGCCTCGGGCAGCCAGTCGGGGTTGACCTGCTGGAAGCCGCGCTTGAGGAACCAGTGCATGGTGCGGGTGGTGAGCACGAACAGGCTCTCGATGCCCATGGCCTTGGCGCGGTGCTCGATGTGCTTGAGGATGCGTTCGCCATCGCCCTGGGCCTGCGACTGCGGCGAGACGGTGAGCGCGGCCATCTCGGCGGTCTTGGCCTCGGGATAGGGATAGAGCGCCGCGCAGCCGAAGATCACGCCGTCGTGCTCGACCACCGTGTACTGGTGGATGTCGCGCTCGATCTCGGTGCGGTCGCGCTTGACCAGCGTGCCGTCGCGCTCGAAAGGCTCGATCAGCTGCAGGATGCCGCCGATGTCGTCCACCGAGGCCTCGCGCAGGCTCTCGAGCTTCTCGTCGATCACCATGGTGCCCACGCCGTCGTGCACGTAGATCTCGAGCAGCAGCGAGCCGTCGAGCGCGAACGGCAGGATGTGGTTGCGCTCCACGCCGGCCTTGCAGGCCTTCACGCAGTGCTGCAGGTAGAAGGCGGTGTCGGTCGGTTTCTGCGCCGGCGGCAGCGCGGCCAGCAGCTTCTCGGCGGCGTCCAGCGGCAGCTCGGTGTCGATCGGGTTGTCCTCGCTCTCGGGCAGCTCGCTGTGGATGCGGATGCCCGGGGTCTCGGTCAGGAAGATCAGCTTGTCGGCCTGGATCGAGATCGCCACGCTGGTCGCGACTTCCTCCATCGTGAGGTTGAAGGCCTCGCCGGTGGGCGAGAAGCCGAACGGCGACATCAGCACCATCGCGCCGAAGTCGAGCGTGCGACGGATGCCGGCCGAGTCGACCTTGCGCACCAGCCCCGAATGCTTGAAGTCCACGCCGTCGACCACGCCCACGGGGCGCGCGGTGATGAAGTTGCCCGAGATCACGCGCACCGTCGAACCCGCCATCGGCGTGTTCGGCAGGCCCTGGCTGAACGCGGCCTCGATCTCGTAGCGCAGCTGGCCCGCGGCTTCCTGGGCCGAATCGAGCGCCACCGCGTCGGTGATGCGGATGCCGTGCGAGTACTTCGCCTCATGGCCCTTGGCGGCGAGCTGCTCGTTGACCTGCGGGCGGAAGCCGTGCACCAGCACGATCTTCACGCCCATGCTCTGGATCAGGGCCAGGTCCTGCGCGATGCTCTGGAGCTTGCCGGCCGCGATCGCCTCGCCCGCGAGCCCGACCACGAAGGTCTTGCCACGGTGGGTGTGGATGTAGGGCGCGACGGAGCGGAACCAGGGCACGAAGGTGAAATTGAAGACGGTCGACATGGGGCGTGATTGTGCATTCTTGGGCGCGTTTTGGTGCAGCGCATCAGGCCAGGGCGCGCAGCAGCCGCGCGGCACC
>NZ_JBZAYE010000271.1:0-9371 GCF_058244205.1 Variovorax sp. 20P10.2.4 | reverse complement strand
TCACCTCGCCATGGTCGAAGGAGACCAGCCGCACGTCGGCCGCGCGGTGCTCGCCGTAGCTCACCACCTGCAGCTGGCGCTCGGCCGCGGCTTCGGCGAACACCGGGTACTCGACCATGTCGCGGTTCAGCACCACGCTGTCGCCGGCGGTCATGCCGAGGAAGATGCGCGCGTCCTGCCGCGCGGCGGCCTCGGCCGGGCCGCGGTGCTTCTGCGCCGCGGCCGAGGGGCCGGTGATGACCGCGAGCGTCGGGCGCACGAGCTGCGTCGACGCGGGCAGCTGCGACTGGCTCATGTCGAGCACCCAGTAGGCGGCGTGGCGCGGCAGGCAGGTGAGGTTCCAGGCGATGCCCGAGGGCAGGCTGATGCTGCCTTCGGGCTGGCCGACCTCGCCCCACACGGTGAGCGCGCTGGCCATCATGGCCGCCACGGTCGCGCCGGCGACGCCCTGCCCCACGACGGCGCAGACGCCGCCGTTGAACTCGGCGCGCGCATGGGTGCCGAGCTGCAGCACGGCCTGCGGCAGGTCGGCCACCTTGAGCACCGGCACGCGCTTGTCGAGGTGCGGCTTGGGATCGACGCACAGCACGGCGGCCGCGGGCTGCAGCACGCCCTTGAGCGCGACGGCCGCGAGCGGGGCCTTGGCGTTACGCGTCTGGTTCTCGAACACCACGCGGCCTTTGCGCAGGAAGGAGCGCTGCGCGACGCCGCTGGCGCGCCAGCCATCCTCGGGCTTCACCACCCATTCGCCGCCGGTCACGCGCGCCATCTCGCTCGCGGTCCAGGTGCCGCCGTCGTCGCGCGGTCCGCCCTGCCCGACCGAGATGCCGCCGCCGGCCACCGCGCCGGCGCCCGCGCCATGCAGCGTGCGGCGCTCCACCAGGTAGCGGTGGAAGGCCACGAAGCCCGAGACGTACTGCTCGACGTCGTCGATGCGCACGCGGAACGCGTGGTGGCGGATGAAGAACGAGCCGACGATGGTCGAGGGACGGCGGAAGTACATCGCCATCTCGGGCCAGAAGTAGCCGTTGAGCAGGTAGTGCGCGCGGTAGTCGAGCGCGCGGTAGAACTTCTCGACGTCGAGCTCGTCGAGCAGGTGCCGCATCGCGGGCATGCCCTCGAGCCGCTGCAGCATCTGCTGCGCGGCCAGCATCAGCTCGAGCAGCGTCGGGAAGGTGGTCTTGCGGTCGAGCACGAAGTCGAGGTAGCCCGCGACGTTCTGCAGCCCGAAGCGGAAGTAGCGCTCCTGCGGGCTCCAGCGCGCGAGCTCGTTGACGCAGCAGCTCAACCAGTGGTCGTGCGCCTGCCAGTGCTGGCTGGCGATGAAGTGGTCGAAGGCCTTCTCCACCACGGCGAGCCACTGGGGATCGCGCGTGAGGCCGTAGAGGCGCAGCAGGCCGTAGGAGGCCTGGCCGTCGTAGTAGATGATCCGCGAGGCCTGCTTGAGCGTCAGGTCGTTCGCATGGATGACGTGGTTGAAGCGGCCGGTCGCCGGGTCCTGCAGCGAGGAGATGCCGAGCGCGAGCTTGTCGAGCAGCGGCAGCCAGCGCCGCGTGTCCATCGCTTCGCAGTACTTCACGAGCGCCAGCACGCAGGCCGCGTTGCCGCCCAGGCGGATCTCGCCGCCGGTGTCGACCAGGAACGAGATGTCGCGGCCGTCGGCGAGCTTGTAGTCGCGGATCAGGTGATGCACCAGGCGATCGAGCGCGCGCTCGATGGCCGCGCGCAGCGTCTCGTCGCGCGTGATCTCCCACGCCTCGATCATGGCGTAGAGCGCGCTCGCATGGCGCATCGCATCGTAGGTCGGGATGCGCCGGTCGAAGCAGGGGAAGTAGCCGTAGACGAACAGGCCGTCGGCCTGCACCTGGCGCGCCAGGTACGAGGCGCCGCTGCGCACCAGGTCGAGCGTGGACTGCGGATTGAGCGCGGGCAGCTGGCGCCGGCCGGCATCGAGCCCCGTGCCCACGAGCTTGTGCACCACGCCGTCGGGCTGGCAGAACAGGCCCACGGTCGCCAGCAGGAACACCGGCTGGTCGCCCGGCAGGTCGAGCGAGAGCCGGCGGCCGAAGCGCGCATCGGCATAGAGCTCGAAGTTGCGCGGGTTCACCACCGCATGCGCGATGGTCGAGTCGCCGCTGAGCATCGCGTTCGCATTGAGCTCCTGCTCGGTGAACGCGAGCTCGAAGTCCTTGTCGAAGGCCAGGCCGAGGCGGAAGTAGTTGCGCTTGACCGACGCCAGCTGTCCCTTGAACTGGACCCAGTCGATCGGGCTCGCGCCCTCGACCCAGTCGATGCGCAGCCAGGGCGAGACGATGCCGTGCTCGCGCACCCAGCGCTCGACCTGCTCGGCGCCTTCGCGCCAGGCGGTCTCGAGCACGGCCGCGCGGGTGTGCACCACGTGCGCCCGCTGCGTGCCGTCGCTCACCGAGAAGAACAGCGTGAAGGCCGGGTATGGCGCCGGCAGCGCCGCGCACACCGAGACGAGTCGCTCGTGGCAGGCGTGGAGCTGATCGGAAAAGGACATCATTCGGCCCCGGTCGAAAACGGGCAACCGGCCCTCTTCGTCATGCGTTGCCGCGATGACTCGGAAGACCGGGAGCTGCCATCGAAGGCATCGCAGTTCCCTGGTTCAGCGGTAGCTGAATTCGGCGCGGCGATTGAGCTGGTAGCCCTCCTCGGTGTTGGCAAGCGATGCGGGTTTTTCCATGCCCCAGCTGATGGCTTCGAGCCGTTCGGCGGGCACGCCCAGCTGCGTCAGGGCGCGCTGCACGGCTTCGGCACGGCGCTGGCCCAGCGCGAGGTTGTATTCGCGGCCACCGCGCGAGTCGGTGTGGCCTTCGAGCACGACGCGGCTCGTCGGGCGGTTGCGCAGGAAGCTGGCGTGCGCCTCGACGATGTTGCGGTACTCGGGCTTGATGTCGTATTTGTCGAAGTCGAAGTACACGATCTTCGACACGCCGGCCGGGCCGTTCTGCACCGGCGGCGGGGGCGGCGGCTCGACCTTGGCGACCGCGCTCGCCCCCTTGTTGGAGTAGTAGTAGGTCGCGTCGTCGCGGCCCTGCTTGGGCCCGGTGCCGCAGGCGACCAGGCTGGCGCCCAGTGCCGCGATGGCCAGTATCCGGAAATTCGTCTTCATACCGTTCCTTTCAGAGGACGGACCGTTGCCGGTCCGTCCTTTCTTCTGCTGCTCGTTCTCTTTTTTTCCGTCCACTGTCCGTGACCGGATCAGCCCAGCAGGCCGTGCAGGATGTTGGCGACCGGGGTCACCACGTTGCCGACCGTGTGCTCGACCTGGCTGGTGATCGGGGTCACGACCTGGGTCAGGTTGGTACCCAGGGCGTGGTCCACGCCGTCCAGCACGTTGGCCACCGTGTCGACCACCGGTGCCGCGGCACCGGTGGCGCCTGCCAGGATGTCGGTCACCGGGGCCAGCGCGCCGGCGCTGGTGCCGGTCAGCGAATCGACCACCGGCGTCGCGCCACCCGTCAGGCCACCGAGGATGTCGGTGACCGGCTGCAGGATGTTGGCCAACGGGCCGTCGCCGCCGAGCGAGCCGAGCAGGCTGCCGACGAGGCCGTCGTTGCCCAGCAGACCGCCGACCAGGCCGTCGTTGCCGAGCAGGCCACCGACCAGGCCGTCGTCGCCGAGGACGCCGCCGAGCAGGCCGCCTTCGCCGCCGCCGAGCACGCCACCCAGCAGGCCGTCGTTGCCCAGCACACCGCCGAGCAGGCCGCCGTCGCCGCCGAGCACACCACCCAGCAGGCCGTCGTTGCCGAGCACGCCACCGAGCAGGCCGCCTTCGCCACCGCCGAGCACGCCGCCCAGGAGGCCGTCGTCGCCCAGGATGCCGCCGAGCAGGCCGCCGTCACCGCCGAGCACGCCGCCCAGCAGGCCGCCATCGCCAAGAACACCGCCGAGCAGACCGCCGTCACCGCCGAGCACACCGCCCAGCAGGCCGTCGTCGCCCAGGATGCCGCCCAGCAGGCCGTCGTCGCCCAGGATGCCGCCGAGCAGGCCGCCGTCACCACCGAGCACGCCACCCAGCAGGCCGCCATCGCCCAGCACACCGCCGAGCAGACCGCCGTCACCGCCGAGAACGCCGCCCAGGAGGCCGTCGTCGCCCAGGATGCCGCCGAGCAGGCCGCCGTCACCACCGAGCAGACCGTCCAGCAGGCCGTCGTCGCCCAGGACGCCGCCGAGCAGGCCGCCGTCACCGCCGAGCACGCCGCCCAGAAGGCCGTCGTCACCCAGGATGCCGCCGAGCAGGCCGCCGTCACCGCCGAGGACACCGCCCAGGAGGCCGTCGTCACCCAGGACACCACCCAGGAGACCACCGTCACCGCCGAGCAGACCGCCCAGCAGGCCGTCATCGCCAAGGACACCACCCAGCAGGCCGCCGTCACCGCCGAGCAGACCGCCCAGCAAGCCGTCGTCGCCCAGGACGCCACCCAGCAGGCCGCCGTCGCCGCCGAGCAGACCGCCCAGCAAGCCGTCGTCACCCAGGACACCACCCAGCAGGCCACCGTCGCCGCCGAGCAGACCGCCCAGCAGGCCGTCGTCGCCAAGGACGCCACCCAGCAGGCCGCCGTCACCGCCGAGCAAGCCGCCCAGCAGACCGTCGTCGCCCAGGACACCACCCAGCAGGCCGCCGTCACCGCCGAGCAAGCCGCCCAGCAGACCGTCGTCGCCCAGCACGCCACCCAGGAGACCACCGTCACCGCCGAGCAAGCCGCCCAGCAGACCGTCGTCGCCCAGCACGCCACCCAGGAGACCACCGTCGCCGCCGAGCAAGCCGCCCAGCAGGCCGTCGTCACCCAGCACGCCACCCAGGAGGCCACCGTCGCCGCCGAGCAAGCCGCCCAGCAGGCCGTCATCGCCTAGCACGCCACCCAGGAGACCACCGTCACCGCCGAGCAAGCCGCCCAGCAGGCCATCGTCGCCCAGGACGCCACCCAGCAGACCACCGTCACCGCCGAGCAAGCCGCCCAGCAGGCCATCGTCGCCCAGGACGCCACCCAGCAGGCCGCCGTCACCACCGAGCAGGCCGCCCAGCAGACCGTCGTCACCCAGGACGCCACCCAGCAGGCCGCCGTCACCGCCGAGCAGACCGCCCAGCAGACCATCGTCACCCAGCACGCCACCCAGCAGGCCACCGTCGCCGCCGAGCAGGCCGCCCAGCAGACCGTCGTCGCCCAGGACACCACCCAGCAGGCCGCCGTCGCCACCGAGCAGGCCGCCCAGCAGGCCGTCGTCGCCCAGGACACCACCCAGCAGGCCGCCGTCGCCACCGAGCAAGCCGCCCAGCAGGCCGTCGTCGCCCAGGATGCCGCCGAGCAGGCCGCCGTCACCGCCGAGCAAACCGCCCAGCAGACCGTCGTCGCCCAGGATGCCACCCAGCAGACCACCGTCGCCACCGAGCAAGCCGCCCAGCAGACCGTCATCACCCAGGATGCCGCCGAGCAGACCACCGTCGCCACCGAGCAAACCGCCCAGCAGACCGTCATCACCCAGCACGCCACCCAGCAGCCCATCGCCGCCGATCAGATTCGCCACGCCATCGGTCAGGAAGTCGACCTGCGTGCCCACCGCGCCCAGCAGTGCGTCGGTGGTACCGGCGCCCAGCAGCTGGTCGGTCAGCGGGCTCAGCAGGCCGCCCAGGCCGTCGGTGACCTGGCCCACGAGGTCGTCCACCGGATCCAGCACGTTCGGGTCGTTCGGCGTGAAGGTGTCGCCGAGCACCGGGCCCAGCAGACCGCTCACGGTATCGGTCAGGCTGTCGGTCAGGCCGACCACCGGGGCGAGCACGTCGCCCAGGCCGAGCTCACCGAGCAGGCCGTCGTTGAGGCCGTCGACCAGGCCGCCGACGATGCTGTCGGTCGGGTCGAGCAGTTGGGCACCCGTGCCGCCGCCACCGCCGTCGAGCAGGCCACCGAGCAGACCGCCCAGCAGGCCGTCTTCGCCGATCAGGCCACCGACCAGGCCGTCTTCGGCCAGCAGGCCGCCGACCAGGCCGTCCGGACCCAGCAGGCTCGGCACCAGGCCGTCCTCGCCGAGCAGGCCGCCGACGATGCCGTCATCGCCCAGCAGACCGCCGAGCAGGCCGTCGTCACCGAGCACGCCACCGAGCAGGCCGTCGTCGCCGAGCAGGCCGCCCAGCAGGCCATCGCCGCCGATCAGGCCACCGAGCAGACCGTCGTCGGCCAGCACGCCGCCGAGCAGGCCGTCGTCGCCGAGCAGACCGCCCAGCAGACCGTCGTCGCCCAGCAGGCCACCGAGCAGGCCGTCGTCACCCAGCAGGCCGCCGAGCGGGCCGCCGGCACCGAGGATGCCGTCGTCGCCGAGCACGCCACCGAGCAGACCGTCGTCGCCGAGCAGGCCACCCAGCAGGCCGTCGTCGCCCAGCAGGCCGCCGAGCAGACCGTCTTCACCGCCGAGCAGGCCGCCCAGCGGGCCGTCGGCCAGCAGGCCACCGACCAGGCCATCGGGGCCCAGCAGGCTGTCCACGATGCCGCCTTCGCCGAGCAGACCGCCGGCGAGGCCTTCGCTGCCCAGCAGGCCGCCGAGCAGGCCGTCGTCGCCGAGCAGGCCACCGACCAGGCCGTCTTCGCCCAGCAGGCCGCCCAGGGCGCTGTCTTCACCGATCAGGCTGCCCAGCAGGCCGTCGGAACCGAGGGCCGGGCCGAGCAGGCCGCTCAGCAGGCCGCCTTCGCCGCCCACGCCGCCGAGCAGGCCGCCGTCACCCAGCAGGGTGTCGAGCAGGCTGCCGACCGCGGTGCCTTCGCCGATCAGGCCACCGACCAGACCGTCGTCGCCGAGCAGTTGGCCCACGAGGCCGTCTTCGCCGAGCGCGCTGCCCAGCAGGCTGCCTTCGCCGAGCAGGCCATCGACCACCTGGCCGATGGTGCCGTCGGTGCCCAGCAGGCCGTCGACGAGGCCGTCGATGCCCAGGCCGGTGGTCACGCCACCGAGCAGGCCATCGCTGCCCAGCACGTTCTCGAGTGCGTTGCCCAGGGCGTCGGTGACGTAGTCGACCTGGCCGTTGAGCGAGCCGATCAGCGCGTCGGTCACGCCGTTGCCCAGCAGGGCATCGACGACCGGAGCGACCGCGCCGCCCACGCCGTTGGTCAGGTTGTCCACGGCCGTGTCGACCGGATCGAACTCGTTCGGATCGTCGGGCGTGAACTCTTCGCCGACGATCGGCGAGAGCACGTCGTCGAGCAGGTCGGTGACGCCATCGACCACCGGCTTCACCGGGTCGAGCGCGCCGCCCAGGCCGAGGGTGTCGTCCACGGCATCGATCACGTGGTTGACGAGGCCGTCGCCCGGATCGAGGAGGTGGTCTGCGTCTGCGTCTGCATCGGCGTCAGCGTCTGCATCGGCGTCAGCGTCAGCGTCGGCATCGGCATCGGCATCGGCATCGGCATCGGCGTCAGCGTCCGCATCGGCGTCAGCGTCCGCATCGGCGTCAGCATCCGCATCGGCGTCAGCATCCGCATCGGCGTCAGCATCGGCATCGGCATCGGCATCGGCATCAGCGTCCGCATCGGCGTCAGCGTCCGCATCAGCGTCTGCATCGGCGTCAGCGTCAGCGTCCGCATCGGCATCAGCGTCTGCATCCGCATCGGCATCGGCATCGGCATCGGCATCGGCATCGGCATCGGCATCGGCATCAGCGTCAGCGTCAGCGTCCGCATCGGCATCAGCGTCAGCGTCCGCATCGGCATCAGCGTCAGCGTCCGCATCGGCGTCAGCGTCAGCGTCGGCGTCCGCATCGGCGTCAGCGTCAGCGTCGGCGTCGGCGTCTGCATCCGCATCGGCGTCAGCGTCCGCATCCGAGTCCGCGTCGGCATCAGCATCCGCGTCGGCATCGGCGTCCGCATCGCCATCGGCATCCGCGTCCGCATCGGCGTCCGCGTCGGCATCGGCGTCGGACTCACCCACGCCGCCTGGAATCTGGAAAGGAATGAAGCCACCATCGCCACCACCGCCGCCGCTCAGTGCGGCACCCAGTGCGGCCGCGCCCAGCGCGCCGAGGGCGAACTCGCCCAGGCCGATGCCGCTGCCGGCAGCGAGCTTCTTGGTGACGGCCAGCGCGGCGGCATCCGCATCGCTGTCGGGCGGCGTGACCTGCAGGTCGCCCGAGGCCACGTCGACGTTCACCTGCTCGAGGCCGCCAGGCAGCTTGGTGGAACCCACGGTGGCATCGGTGCCGCCGGTGAAGACGCCGGCCAGCGGCGCCTTGTTGCCGGCCGAGCCGGGGAACAGGACGTTGGCCTGGCCACCGTCGGGAACGATCACGCGATCGCCGGCCATCAGCGAATGGCCGCCGTCGACGGGAATCGACACGCCATCGCGCATGACGACCGTGCCCGGCGTAGCATTGGATAGCGATCCGATGCTGGCGGGCCCCGTCGCGACAGGCGCGGAGGGTGCGACCACCGGTGCCGAGCCCATGGGGGCGATCGGCGTTGCGGTGGCCTGGGCGATGACCACTGGAGCAACGCCGTTATCGGCAGTTCCCGCGGTCGAAGGGGTCGATGCTTGTGGTGCAGTCATGGCGGCCTCTGTGACAAAAGATGGAACTACAGGGGCAACTTGCGTGCCGCCTTTTCGCGGCCTTGCACCCACTGCCCATCGACCGCTGCAACTCGTTGATCTGCTTGGGTTTTTCTTTCAAATCAGTCCTTCGCGAGACGGCTTGCGAGGGCTTTCACCGAGGTCTTTTCTCGATTCGTTACGTAACGATGTAACGTGTGCGCCCCGGAACGCCGGCCCGACCCCAGGGGTTTTCGGCCGACACGCGCAAGCGCCACGGACCTGCGTTACGCGTCATCGCCGCGCACGTGCCCACGGCCTCGCGGCCTGCGTCCCCTCCGCTTCTTCTCTGCCTATCTATATATGTTCAATCCCTCCCAGGAAGACGTGCGCCGCTTCTTCTGCGACGTGTACGCCAAGCACCGCCAGGGCCTGCCGATGGAAGCACTCGAGACCATCGCCGCCGGCTGGATCGAGGCGCACCCCGAGTACCACGAGGACCTGCTCGACGCCGACGCGGCGGTGGCGCGGGTCTACGACGGCGCGAACGGCCGCGAGAACCCGTTCCTGCATCTGTCGATGCACCTGTCGATCAGCGAGCAGTGCTCGATCGACCAGCCGCGCGGCATCCGCCAGGCGGTCGAGCTGCTGGCCGCGCGCCGCGGTTCGCTGCTCGATGCGCATCACGAGGCGATGGAATGCCTGGGGCAGATGATGTGGGAGAGCCAGCGCGCGGGCCGCCCGCCGGATGGCGACGGCTACGTCGCCTGCGTGCAGCGCCGCGCCACGAAGGACTGAGGTCGACTACCCCGCCGACGCCCCGCGCCGCCGCGCCG
>NZ_JBZAYE010000270.1:0-9409 GCF_058244205.1 Variovorax sp. 20P10.2.4 | reverse complement strand
GCGTCGATACGTTCGCCGAGCAGCGCGATGCCGAGCGCCCGGCTGCGCCCGACCAGCCGCGGCAGCGACCAGGTCGCGCCCAGGTCGGGCACCGCCCCGAGCTGCGCCACCTGCGGCACGAGGAAGTAGGCCGAGCGCGCCGCGATCACGACGTCGGCCGCCAGCGCGATGCCGACGCCCGCGCCCACGCAGGGCCCGTTGACGGCCACCACCACCGGCACCGCGCTGTCGGCGATGGTCTGCGCGATGGGGTTGCCCACCTGTTCCATGCCGCGGCCGATCTGCTCCTGCGCATGCTGCGGGCCACCGGCCAGCACGTCGCCGAAGTAACCGATGTCGCCGCCGCCCGAGAAGGCGCGGCCCGCGCCGGTCAGCACGATGGCACGCACCTGCGCGTCGGCCTGGCAGGCGCGCAGCGCCGCCAGCAGCGCATCGAGCAGCGGCGGGCCCAGCGCGTTGAGTGCCTCGGCCCGGTCGAGCACCAGGGTCGCGATGCCTTCGCGCACCTCGCTGCGCACAGCGGCAGCCATCGCTCAGAACCCCGTGAGGCCGCCGCTGCACACCAGCGTCTGGCCGCTCACGTAGTCCGATTCCGGAATGCACAGCAGGTACACAGCGCCGGCCGCTTCCTCGGGCGTGCCGCCGCGGCCCAGCGGAATGCCGCGCTCCATCGCGGCCATCAGGTCGGGGTTGACGCCCACCTTGATGTCGCGGCCGTCGATATGCGCCGTGCCGCCCTCGGCCGCATTGCCGGTCAGCCGGGTCTTGATCAGGCCGTAGGCCACGCAGTTGACGGTGACGTTCATGCGCCCCCATTCCTTGGCCAGCGTCTGCGTCATGCCGACGATGCCGGCCTTGCCCGCCGCGTAGTTGGTCTGGCCCGGATTGCCGAACAGGCCCGCCATCGACGAGATGTTGACCACCTTGCGCATCACGCGCTGCCCGGCCTCGGTCTCGGCCTTGCCGAGCGCGCGGATCACCGGCTGCGCGGCGCGCAGGATGCGGAACGGCGCCGTCAGGTGGCAATCGATCATCGCGTACCACTGCTCGTCGGTCATCTTCTGGATCACGTTGTCCCAGGTGTAGCCGGCGTTGTTGATGACGATGTCCAGGCCCTTGAATTCGCTCACCGCCGTGCCGACGAAGCGCTCGGCGAAATCGGGCGCCGTCACGTTGCCCACGCAGGCCACGGCCTGGCCGCCGGCCTCGCGGATGGCCTGCACCGCCTCCTGCGCGGGTTCGGCGTCGAGGTCGTTGACGACGATGCGCGCGCCTTCGCTGGCGAGCTTGAGCGCGATCGAGCGGCCGATGCCGCGGCCCGAACCGGTGATGAGGGCGACCTTGCCTTCGAGTTTGCGTGTCATGGTGTTCTCTTTTCTTTGCGAGGGATGGGATGTCAGGGCAGGGCGACGAAGGCTTCGCCGACGATCCTGGTCTGGCCGAACTGGTTGGTGCTCTGCAGCTCGATGCGCACGCCGCGTTCGCCGTTGCGCTCGGTCTTCTCGGCGATGCGGCCGCTGCAGCGCATGGCGTTGCCCAGGTGCGTGATGCCCTGGAAGCGCGCCTCGAAATGGCGCAGCCGGCTCTGCGGCGCCCACTGCGTGAGCACGCGGCCGAGCCAGGCCATGCCCAGCATGCCCTGCGCGAACACGTCGGGCATGCCCGAGCGGCGCGCCATGTCGGTGTCGATGTGGATCGGGTTGTGGTCGCCCGAGGCGCCCGCGAACAGCGCGAGCGTGCCGCGGTTCACGGCCGGCAGCTGCACGGCGGGCAGCGCGTCGCCGACCTGCACGGTGTCGAAGGTGGGGGAGGTCATGAGCGTGTTCCTTCAGTTGCGGCAGACGATGACGGTGCGCAGTTCGGCCACCAGTTCGTTGCGCTGGTTGGTGGCGCGCGAGGTCTTCACCACGAACTCGAGCGCGCCGTTCTTCTTGTCGTAGATGTCGCCGATGGTGGAGCGCACCGTCACGGTGTCGCCCACGCAGGCGGGGCGGTGGTAGCTGAAGCTCTGCTCGCCATGCAGCAGCTTGGCCAGCGGGATCTGCAGGTCGGCCAGCAGCCGGTCGGACGCACCCGAGTCGAGCTCGGCCGCGAACAGGAAGGTGGGCGGCGCCGGCAGGTCGGGGTAGCCGGCATCGCGCGCGGCGGCGGCATCGGTGTAGACCGGGTCGGTCTCGCCGATCGCCTTGGCGAAGAACTGCAGCCGGCTGCGCTCGATCGGCAGCACCGAGGCCGGCAGCTCGTGGCCGATCCATTTCTTGTCGATCATGGGAAGGTCTCCTTTGTCGTTGAGGGGGTTCAGACGCGTTCGTAGAGCGTGACCACGCAGGCGCCGCCCAGGCCCAGGTTGTGCTGCAGCGCGAGCCGTGCACCCTCGACCTGGCGCTTGTCGGCCGTGCCGCGCAGTTGCTCGACCAGCTCGGTGCATTGCGCGAGGCCGGTCGCGCCCAGCGGATGGCCCTTGGACAGCAGCCCGCCCGACGGATTGGTCACGACCTTGCCGCCATAGGTGTTGTCGCCATCGACCACGAACTTCTCGGCCCCGCCCACCGGGCACAGGCCCAGCGCCTCGTAGCTGATCAGTTCGTTGTGCGCGAAGCAGTCGTGCAGTTCGACCACGTCGATGTCCTGCGGGCCCACGCCCGCGGCCTCGTAGACCTTCTGCGCCGCCTCGCGCGCCATGCTGAAGCCGACCACCTCGCGCATGTCGCGCGCCTCGAAGCTCACGGGGCGGTCGGTGGTCATGGCCTGGGCCTTGATGCGCACGCTGCGGTCCAGGCCGTGGCGCTGCGCGAACCCGGCCGAGCAGACGATGGCGGCGGCCGCGCCGCAGGTCGGCGGGCAGGCCATCAGCCGCGTCATCACGCCGGGCCACATCACGGGCGTGGCGAGCACCTCGTCCTCGCTCACCACGTTGCGGAACAGTGCGACCGGGTTGTTGGCCGCATGGCGGCTGGCCTTGGCGCGGATCTTCGCGAAGGTCGAGAGCTTGGTGCCGTATTGCTGCATGTGGGCCAGCCCCGCGCCGCCGAAGTAGCGCAGCGCGAGCGGAATGCCGGCTTCCTCGACCAGCTCGTCGGTGGCCCGGTCGAAGCGCTCGAAGGGGCTGGGCCGGTCCTTGAACACCGCGCCCAGCGCGCCCGGCGTCATCTGTTCGAAGCCCAGGGCCAGCACGCAGTCGGCGGCGCCGCTGGCCACGGCCTGGCGTGCCAGGAACAGCGCGGTGGAGCCGGTCGAGCAGTTGTTGTTGACGTTGACCACCGGGATGCCGGTCATGCCGACCGCGTAGAGCGCGCTCTGGCCCGCGGTCGAGTCGGCATAGACATAGCCCACGTAGGCCTGCTGCACCAGCTCGTAGCCGATGCCGGCATCGGCCAGCGCGCGGCGCGTGGCCTCGGCCGCCATCGCCTGGTAGGACTCGCTGGCACCGGGCTTGGTGAAGGGGATCATGCCGACCCCGCTGACGAACACATCGTGATGCATGGAGATTTCCTGAAAGTGGAGAGGAAGGGGAAGGGTGAAAAGGCTCAGGCGACGTTGCGCTGGCGGCCTTGCCAGAACGGCTCGCGCAGCTGGGTCTTGAGCACCTTGCCGGCGCCCGACATCGGCAGGGCATCGACGAAGGCCACGCTGCGCGGGCACTTGTAGCCCGCGATCAGCGCCTTGCAGTGGGCGATGACCTCGTCGCCGGTGACGCCGTGCCCCGGCTTGAGGATCAGCGCCGCGTGCACGCTCTCGCCCCACTCGTCGCTGGGGATGCCGATGACCGCGCAGGCCGCCACGGCCGGGTGCTGGGCGATGGCGTTCTCGACCTCGGCCGAGTAGACGTTCTCGCCGCCGCTGATGATCATGTCCTTGATGCGGTCGACCACGTAGATGTAGCCGCCGTCGTCCATCCAGGCGCCGTCGCCGGTGTGCATCCAGCCCTCGCGCACCGCCGCGGCCGTCTGCTCGGGCTTGCCCCAGTAGCCCTGCATCACGTTGGGGCCGCGCACCGCCACTTCGCCCACCGTGCCGCGCGGCACCTCGATGCCCTCGGGGTCGAGGATGCGCACTTCCATGCACACGCTCGCGCGCCCCGCGGAGCGATGGCGGCCCAGCTTGTGGCCCTCGGCCGTGTAGGAGCTCGGTGGATTGATGGTGGCCAGCGGCGCCAGCTCCGTCATGCCGTAGCCCTGCACGAAGGCCACGTGGGGCAGCGCGGCCATCGCGCGTTCGAGCACGGCCTCCTGCATCGGCGAGGCGCCGTAGAAGATGCACCTGAGGCTGGAGAGGTCGCGCGGCTCCTTCATGCACGGGTGGTCGACCAGCATCTGGATCATGGTCGGCACCAGCAGCGTGTTGGTCACGCGGTCGCGCTCGATCGCATCGAGCACGCCCTGCGGGCTGAACATCGGGATGATCGTGTGCGTGTTGCCCGCGGGCCAGTGCGGCATCGCGAGGCCCATGTCGCCGAGGTGGAACATCGGCGCCGCATGCAGGTAGTTGCCGCCCGATGCCGCCAGGCCTTCGGCCTGCATCGCCATCGCCGAGCTGCACAGGTTGGCATGGCTCAGCATCACGCCCTTGGGAAAGCCCGTGGTGCCGCCGGTGTAGAAGATGCCGGCCAGGTCCTCGTCGCGCCGGACCGCGTCGGCGACGGGCGAGGCCGCCGCCAGCAGCGCCTCGTAGCCGTGCATGCCGCGCGGCACCTCGCCGTCTTCCACGCCGCTGCCGCAATAGATCACTTCGCGCAGGCTCCCGGACTCGGCGCGCATCTTCTCGACCATCGGGCGGAAGGTCTCGTCGACCAGCAGCAGGGTCGAGCCCGAGTCCTCGAGCGAGTAGAGGATCTCCGCGGCCGACCAGCGGATGTTGCAGGGATTGAGCACGCCGCCGCCCCAGGGCACGGCCATCTGGTATTCGAGGTAGCGGTCGGAGTTGAGTGCCAGCATGGCCACGCGGTCGCCCGGCCGCATGCCGAGCTGCTGCAGCGCACCGGCGAGGCGGGCGACGCGCTCGACATAGGCGCCGAAAGTGCGCGTGCGGTCGGCGAAGCGCACCGCCACCTTGTCGGGGTGCTGCTGCACCGCGCGGTGCAGTGCCTGGGTCACGTACATGGCATCGTCTCCTTCTCGTTGGTCTTCGTTCGCGGGCTCATGCCCATGCCGCCAATGCTAGGAATCGATCGCCGTTTGCACGATGCCGCTTTGCGTTGTTCGGATGTCGGAAGACCTCAATCCGATGTCGCCCGCGTGCCCCCCGTGCGGGTCGCGGCGCTTGCCTCGGCGGTGCCTGCCGGTGCACAGTCGATGCCGTTCCGTTCCAGCGCCTTGCCTTCGATGCTTCATCCTCCCCAGACGGTCTCCATCAGCTTCGTGCACGGCATGCTGTCGGGCGTCCTCGCCAGCGGCCGGCCCTGCGAGCCCTTTCTCGCCGAGGCCGGCATCGCCCCCGAACTGCTCGCGCAGGCCGATGCCCGCGTCACGGCGCAGCAGTACGCGAAGCTGTTCCGTGCGCTCACCGAAGGCCTGGACGACGACTTCATCGGCTTGCTGAGTCGCCCCCTCAAGCGCGGCAGCTTCGCGCTGATCGCCCGCTCGACGTTGGGCGCCCCGACGCTGGAGGTCGCCATCCGCCGCGCCACGCGAACCTTTCACCTGCTGCAGGACGACGTGGTGCTGGAGGCCGTGTGCAGGGACGACCTGGCCGGCGTGGTGATGCGCTTCAACGGTCCCGCTGCCCTGCAGACCGTGTTCCTGCAGGAGGTGCTGCTGCGCACCACCTGGCGCCTGATGGCCTGGGTGGTGGGCGGCCAGCTGCCGGTCGTGCGCTTCGACTTCGCGTTCGGTCCGCCCGCGCATGCCGGCGGCTACGGAAAGATCTTCCCCGCGCTGCAGCAGTTCGACAGCGAGCGCTCGGCCTTCTGGTTCGATGCCAGGCGCCTGAACGACGCCGTGCGCCGCGACGAGGCCGCGCTGCGCAGCTTTCTCGCCGATGCGCAACTCCACATGCTCGTGCCGCGCCGAGGCAGCGACGCGGTCAGTGCGCGCGTGCGGGCCCATCTTCAGTTCATGCAGCCCGCATGGTCCGATCTCGTGGCCACGGCGAACGCGCTGCATGTCACGGTCTCCACCTTGCAGCGGCGGCTCGCGCTGGAGGGGACTTCGTTCCAGGCGCTGAAGGACGAGCTGCGCCGCGACACGGCCATCGTCCGGCTCAGCACCAGCAGCGTTCCGCTGGCCGAACTGGCCGACGAACTCGGCTTCGCCAACAGCTCGGCGTTTCAGCGTGCCTTCAAGGTCTGGACCGGGAGTGCGCCGGGGGTCTACCGGCGGGGTGGGGGCGCGTGAGCCGCCGTGTCGGCTTCGGGCCGGGTGGGTGACTCATCGAGATAGTGGGCCGTGACGCCGCCGTAGGCGAGCAGCAAACCCAGCAGCAAGGCAAGCCCTAGATCGATGCCCAGCGAGACCTTGGGCGGTCTTCGCTGCAGGAGCACTTGCGCCACCGTACCGACGATGAAGTAGACGAGCGCAACGCCCATGCCGACCAGGAAAAACATCAGCACCATCCCGAAGGATTTCTGGCCCTCGCCTGGATAGGGCTCTCCCCATTCGACATGCGCCAAGGGCAGCGCGGCGGCCACGCACAGGGCCAGGATCGCGCGGAGGAAGACCTGGAGGGCGTGGCGGAGGGCGGGGTTCATTCGATGCCGAGCTCGATGCGAGCAGTTTCCTCGATGTACTCGAGAAAGACGTTCTCGCCCCCGCTTCGGCTCATGACCTCGTCCAGCGACGATCTGGACAGGCCGACCCGAACCCGGTGGGCGCGCATTTCGTTCCAGAGCAAGTGGAGGTCCAGGTTCTGGCGGTGGTCGTCCGGAAGCACGAGGATTTCCGGTTCGCCGGATACGACGCATCGCCACCTGCAATCCTGGTTCGACTTCGGTCGCGCCGCCAGCCAGGTGATGTCCTCCCCGGAAGCGACGAGATCGGTCGGCATGTCCTCGGACGGCGTCTCGTCATCGATGGCGGGCTGCCTGGGCGATGAGGCCGAACCCTCCTCGAACGAGAAGACGATGCGGTCACCCTTGCGCAACGCATGCGCCATTTCCCAGATCAGGAAGTCGAACGAGCCGTCGGAGCGTCGTTTTCCGCCGCCCGTGACCGTGAGTTCTGAGCAAGCCGGCCCCCAGATGTCTGCGTGGACGGAGGCGGAGAACATCCACACGTCGTCCGAGCCGACGCTGCAGAGGTGGATGTCGTTCTTCGTGATGTGCAGTACGGGCATGAAGCGCTGAAGTGGGTCTGTGGCCCCTCTGGAAAGAGCCGGTGAACGAAACGGTCCGTAACGTCTCTTCCGCACGCCGCGCTCTTCAAGTCCTGTGCAGCACCTGCTCGGCCAGTTCTTGCGCACGTGCCACCGAGATGCCTCGGGTCTGGTCGATGACCAAGGGGTCATCCTCCGAGTCTCTCTTGTGCAGGATCACCTTGGGGCGTTGGTTGCCGAGTTGAACCCGGACATCGGCGGGCCGCGTCGACGGATACGGATAAACGTCGATGTCATTGCAGACCCAACCGAAGAATCCTTCTCCCTCGACCGGATCGTCGAAGGTCTCGTCATAGCGATCGAAGCTCTTCTTGCTCAGCGAGACCCAGACTCCCCACAGGAATGGCTCCTCGACCCCGTGAATGGGGATTTCGAGGATGGCTCGGACAAAGTAGTGAGTACCCTCGTCGTGCGTGATGGTGCAGAAATCATCGCTGAGTTTCCCCAAGGAGGCCTTCTGCTCGTCCGAGAGCCAGGCATAGTGGTCGGGCGCTCTGAAAGCAAAGCTGGGCGAACCTTCGTGGATGTCGCCACAACGGCTGCACTTGAAGGTGAAGATGGCGGTCATCGGTTGTGAGTCCTTTGCTCGGGTGCTGTATCGATGTCTGCTTGCCGTTCAGAAGCTCGGCACGTCGATGCGTTCCAAACGGGCGGCCAAGCCAGTGTCCGCGAGTGCTTCGAACAGCGGCGGTGTGAGGAAGATGCCCATCTGGTCGTTGGCATAGGGTCTGAAAGCGTAGAGCCGCTCCTGCGATCCAACAGACGCCAGCAGGCCGTTCACCATGGAAAAGAATCCCCGTGAGAAGGCGGCCCAGCTGTCCAGGGAGGAGGAAGGATGCGCGCACAAGGGCCAGCATTTTCCGTCGACCCTCAGGATGGTTTCATCTTTGAGAGGATCGTATTCCACTGTCGGCTTGCCGATCGCCACCCCATTCATGGCGAGCACGCGCTCGAGGTCCTTCAGCGCAATGTCGGCCGCGCCCTCGGCCAGGGTTTCGGCATCGAGATAGTAGGAACGACCAGCACTGCAGGCCTCCAGCAGTCCGTAGCGATCGACCTCGTCTTTCCACTGGTCGATCGAATGGGAAGGGTCTGCATACAGCAGAAAGAACCGGGCTTCCAATGCAGCGAAATGTTCACGGTCGATGGTGAGATGCATGAGTCGTCGCCTGAAGCGTTGAAGCAAGAGCTATCCGATGAAGACGGAGACAACGCAAGTATCCTTGCGCGCTTCCCGCAAGGTTTGGGCGACTATCGGAATACAGGGCATGGCCTTCGAACTCAAGGCTGAGAAAACCCGCGACGACAACGCGTTTTCCGTCGAACTGCTCCGAGTTGGCGGTCAGGTCCACCCGCGATACGTTGTACCGACCGCATGTGCTTTCCTTGGGAAAGAGGTCGGCGCAACGAGGGGCGGCGATGGCACTGCTTGCGAGCCACCCCGACAGCAGTGTCATGGCGATCCACTTGGCGGACCGGCGCAGGGTCGGGGATGCTCTGAGCGAGGGCTGGCGCTCCGGTTCAAGAGACGGGAACGCGGCGAGAAGATTCGCCCATGACCCGGTGGATGGAACAACCGCCGCCTCTCTGGTGCACATGGCACGTCCTCCCTTGTTCGTGGCCCCGATGCTGGCTCATCGCCGGGGTTCTGCACAAGGGGGACGTTGCGGATCAGGCGAACAGCTCAGCCAGCGCGCTCCTCGACTCCATCCACCCGATCCGCATAAAACGCCACATGGTCCTTGATCCCCGCCACCGCGTCATACGGCGACTCGTAGGTCCACACCGCATTGACCGAGCGCTCGCCTCCGGCCGGGATGCTGAAGTAGTTGCACTCGCCCTTGTACGGGCAGTAGGTGGTGTGCGTGCTGCGCTCGAGCAGCGACATGTCGACGTCGGCGCGCGGGATGTACTGCACGGCCGGGTACGAGGCCTCGCGCAGGGTGAGGGCGGCGCGGGTGTCGGCGATGGTGCGGCCGCCGAGCGTCACGACCACGCGCGCGGGATTGGGCGCGACGGTGATCGGATGGTCGGGGCCGGGGATCTTGATGCTTCGGGGGCTGTTCATGGGGCGGGCTCCTGAGGATGGCCGGCCATCTTG